>CADBLW010000001.1 GCA_902795625.1 uncultured Lachnospiraceae bacterium
CTCTTGGGCGGTAATACTGCCACAGTCAGCAGCCAACACCAAAAGCCGACCGCCACCACCCACCAGCGCCCGGCGAACCCACCACCCACCTCCGCCGTCCCAAAAACCCGCCCGCAAAAGCGATAGAAACAATCTATGGAAAGTCCCGGTAATTTGCAATCTCTGCGGCGCTCAAAAACAGTTGTAAAAACCCTGTAGCTGTGGTATCTTATTTGTCAAAGCGATTATTCACAGAATGCCCGTTTGCGGGTTGCTTTTTCAGTATTGCCGCGCAAGGCGGCCTCAGGAGGTATTACATGTCTGAAATCGAAACCAAATGTATTCACGAGGGTTGGAAGCCCTCGCAGGGGGAGCCGAGACAGCTTCCGATCTACCAGAGCACGACATTTAAGTATGACACGAGCGAGCAGATGGGCGCGCTGTTTGATTTGGAGGCTTCGGGATATTTCTATACGAGACTTCAGAATCCGACGAACGACGCTGTTGCAGCAAAGATTACGGCGATGGAGGGCGGCTATGCCGGCATGCTGACTTCGTCGGGACAGGCCGCTAACTTCTATGCGGTATTTAATATCTGCGAATGCGGCGACAGCTTCCTCGCTTCCAACGCCATCTACGGCGGCACCTACAACCTCTTCGGCGTTACGATGGCGAAGATGGGCATCGAGTGCATTTTCTATGATCAGAAGATGACGGACGAGGAGATTGAGGCGCTGATCAAGCCCAACACAAAGTGCATCTTCGGCGAGACAATCACGAACCCGACCGTGTCCGTTTACGATATCGAGCGTTTTGCGAAGCTTGCTCACAAGCACGGCATGCCGCTCATCATTGACAACACATTTGCGACGCCGGTGAACTGCCGCCCGATTGAGTGGGGCTGCGACATCGTAACGCATTCGACGACGAAGTACATGGACGGCCACGCAGTTTGCGTCGGCGGCGCCATCGTCGACAGCGGCAACTTCGACTGGATGGCACACGCGGACCGCTTCCCCGGTCTCACGACGCCCGACGAGTCCTACCACGGTCTCGTATACGCGACGAAGTTCGGCAAAGCCGCATACATCACCAAGGCTACGAGCCAGCTGATGCGCGACTTCGGTTCGATTCAGTCCCCGCAAAATGCTTTCTATCTCAACTTAGGTCTCGAGAGCCTTCCGCTTCGCATGGAGCGCCACTGCAGCAACGCGCTTGCAGTCGCAAAATACCTGAAGAGGAATGACAAGGTTGCATGGGTTCACTTTGCGGGCCTTGAGGGCGACGAATACTACGACCTTGCGAAGAAATACTGCCCGAAGGGCACCTGCGGCGTTATCGCCTTCGGTATCAAGGGCGGCCGTCAGGCTTCCATCGACTTCATGGATCGCCTGAAGTTCATCACGATTGTAACGCATGTTGCCGATGCAAAGACCTGCCTGTTGCACCCGGCGAGCCACACGCATCGCCAGCTCACCGACGAGCAGCTGATTGAAGCCGGCGTTGCACCGGATCTCATTCGTCTCTCCGTCGGCACCGAGAACATCGACGATATTCTGGCTGACCTTAAGCAGGCATTCGGCGAGTAATCGGGACCGGGAGTTTGCAAAATGCCGGTTGCGGCGACCGTTTCCGGCGAGATGCAAAGCTGTAAAACCATACGACAAAAATCGTCCGTCCCGAAGGAAAAGCTCGGGGCGGACGTGTTGTTTTCCCCATTTTCCGCTTGACACCGGAAGTGGGTAGTGGTAAGTTTTAGTTGTTCTAATTAGACTTCTAACCGGGAGAAGGAATTATGATTGATAACGAACGGTTCTTTCGGGAGATGCTCTCCCTGTATTATGCGCATCGTTCCTACAACATCCGCTATTACGCCTCGCTCGGACTGACCTCCGGACAGCCGAAGGTTCTCAATGTTCTCTATGAGGAGGAGGGGTATCTGCAGAAGGATCTCGCGGCGAGATGCCGCGTGGAGCCTGCAACCATGACCTCGCTTCTGTCGAAGATGGAGAAGCAGGACATGATCAAGAAGGAGACCGTCTATGTCTCCGGCGGCAAACGGGCCTACGCGATTTTCCTTACCGACCACGGCCGCAAGCTGGCGCGCCAGGTGGCGGACAAGGCGGCGGAGGCGGACCGCATTGCCATTTCGGGCATGTCCGCAGAGGAGGTCGAAACGCTCCTTTCGCTGATGAATCGGGCGCGCTGCAATCTCGAAGACAACTTGGAAGGAAACTGGGAAGGAACTTGGAAAACCGTATGAGACGATTGACTCTTTTTCTGATTTTACTTGTGCTTGCCGCCACCTGCGCAGGCTGTGACAAGAAAAATTCCGCGGAGGACGCGAAGGGCGGCGATGGCCCCGCCACGGAGACGCCGACCCCGACAGAGGTTCCCGCGACACCCACGCCGACCCCCGTGCCGATTCATGCTTCCATCAGCACGAAAATCCCCTCCCCGTACCAGCGCTACCGCGTGAAGGACGGCGGCTCCATCGAGGAGATTTCCTATCCGACGCAGGATTACTTAAGCGGCGACGGAACGACCTATGAAAAGCCGGCATTTGTCTATCTGCCTCCGAACTATGACGCTTCGAAGAAGTACAATGTGCTCTATCTCATGCACGGCATCGGCGGCAACGAGCGCGAATGGGGTATGACGGGCCTGACCTCCATGGTGAAGGCCATCATGGACAACCTGATTCTCTACGGCGACATCGAGCCGTTCATCGTGGTTACGCCGAACGGCCGCTCCTATCCCGATTTTGCGAACACGAACGGCGACAGCGCCTCATTCTATGTCTTCGGCAAGGAGCTTCGCAACGATCTGATGCCCTACATTGAGAGCCATTATGCAGTCTACAGCGACAGCGATATGACGGCGGTCCGCGACCACCGCGCGATGGCGGGTCTCTCGATGGGAGGCATGCAGACAATCAACATCGGCATGTGCGAGTGCCTGGATATCATCAGCTGGTTCGGGGCATTTTCCGCAGCGCCGACCTCGTACGAATCCGGCAAGGTGGCCGAGCTTATCGGCAGCGAGCCCCTCGCAAAATACCCTGTCAACTACATGTACAACATCTGCGGCAAGCAGGACAACATCGCGTACATGAGCGCCTCCACGGCGGCCAAGCTTCTCCCGACCCGCTCCGACAAAATCACGGACGGCGAGAACTTCATGTGGATGGAATGCGGCGGCGGTCACGACTTCTCGATCTGGAACCTCGGGTTGTATAATTTTGCGCAGCTTGCATTCAAAAAGGCGGAATAAGCTTCTCCGCTTCCGAAGGAGCGCTTCCGGCGATTCCGACGCGGAACAGCGGGAACGCCATCGACACTGACACAGACATCGACAAAAAGCCCGGCGCTGTTGATATGCACCGGGCTTCTTTTTTCTGTCTTTCCCTGATTGTCCGTCGGCCGGACTGCGGTTTTATTACTTCTTGGCCTCTGTTTTGATGGTGTTCGTGAACCGGATAAACGAAGGAACTTTCGTGCTTGTCTCCGTTTTTGCCTCGTACTCGTACCGGCCGCGCTCGCCCAGAACAATCGTCGAAGCCCCGCTCTTAAACTCGTCGAGCTCCTTGTCGGAGAACGGGAACTTCGCGGCCTTGAAGGCTTCCACCCAATCCCCTGCATCGAGCGTCGTAAGGTCCTGTCCGTTGATTCGAACCCTGCCGCCGGTCTTGTCGCTGCCGGGCCAGTAGGTGACTGAGTACACCATGCAGTCCTTGATACCCTTCGCGTTGGTCGCCGTATTCATCACCTTGAAATAGATACCGGTCTGCGTGGCGTGAGTGTCGGTATCGGGGATACCGATTTGATACTCCGCATTTAACACCGACTTGCCCAAAACACTTGAGCCCGTAAGGTCCACAACCTTTCCGTTCTTGTCGCAGATTACCAGCCCTGCGTTCAGAAAATCCTTCGGAGTGCTCTTCATCGTAAACTTCTTGCCGTCCACCTCATACTCCGGCGTCGGCGCCAGAACATACTGATACAGAAGGTACCCTGCTGCCGCGACAATCGCCAAAAAGAACAAGAGCGTCATAAAGTTGAATTTCTTCTTCGGTTTCTGCGCAGAAACCTCCGGAATCACCTGCTGCGGTGCAATTCCTCCCGGCAAATCGCCTGTCGGTGCGGCTTGTACGGGCTCCTGCCCCTGCGTAAAATCATCAGCCATAATCGTTTCCCTTTCTCTTCATATAGTTTGCGCTCCGAACGCCCGAACGGCTCCGGATGTGACGGAAAATGCATCCCCGCGGGGCTGTTTCTCCGCAATATTACAAGAAAAAGTATACCGAACTACGGCCTGTAAGTCAATGAATTTTACCGCTTTCCCGTTACAGCTTTTCCGCTAACTGCAAAATGAGCTGCTCGGTCTTCTCCCAGCCGAGGCACGGGTCGGTGATGGATTGTCCGAAGACATGTCCGCCGACATCCTGGCGGCCGTCGACGAGGTAGCTTTCAATCATCAGGCCTTTCACAAGGCGCTTGATGTCACCGTTTAAGTTGCGGTTGTCCACAACCTCGTTGGCGATGCGAATCTGCTCAAGGTACCGTTTGCCGGAGTTGTTGTGGTTCGTGTCGATGATGACTGCGGGATTGACAAGCCCTGCGTCCGCGTAGGCATCGCAGAGGCGGAGCACATCCTCGTAGTGATAGTTCGAAACACTCTTGCCCGCAAAATCCATGTATCCGCGGAGAATCGCATGAGCATACGGGTTGCCCTGGCTCTTTACCTCCCAGCCGCGGTAAATGAATGTGTGGCCGTTTTGCGCGGCATGAATCGCATTGATCATGACGCCGATGTCGCCGCCGGTCGGATTTTTCATGCCGACGGGAATGTTCAGGCCGCTCGCCGTAAGGCGGTGCTGCTGATTTTCAACGGACCGCGCGCCGACCGCAACATAGGCGAGCAGGTCCGAGAGGTAGCGGTGATTTTCCGGATACAGCATCTCGTCCGCACAGGTAAAGCCGTATTCGGACAGCGCCGCGCGGTGCAGTTCGCGGATGGCAACCAGGCCTTTGTACAAATCCGGCTTCTCCTCCGGCTCGGGCTGGTGGAGCATACCCTTGTAGCCGTCGCCCGTGGTGCGCGGCTTGTTCGTGTAGATGCGGGGAATGATGATGATCTTGTCCTTCACCTGCTCCCGGATCCTGCACAGCCGCGAGATGTACTCGAGCACCGGATCGCGGTGATCCGCCGAGCATGGGCCGATGATGAGCAGGAATTTGTCGCTCTCGCCGTTAAATATCTCCTTGATCTCCTCGTCGCGCTGCCGCTTTACGGCCGCCATCTCGTCGGTGATCGGCAGCTCCTCCTTCACCTCCTGAGGGATCGGGAGCTTTCTGAAAAATTGCATGTTCATAGGGTCGTTATCCTCCGAAAAATGATCGTCAAACCTTCTTGTCAAATCTCTTGCGGCGCTTCGTGGAGAGGCGCATCATTTCCCGCATCTTCTCGCGGTCACCGCTTGCGATGGTGTCTCGAAGCTCGTCAAAGCAGGCGCGGTACGCGTCCATTTCACGCAGAAGCGCGTCCTTGTTCGCGAGGAACAGCTCGCTCCACATCTCATCGTTGATGTTGGCGATGCGCGTCAGGTCGCGGAAGGAGTCGCCGGTGTAGCGCTCGAGGTCGGGCGCGTCGCAGGCGCACATCAGCGACACGGCGATGCAGTGCGTCAGCTGCGAGAGGAACGCGATCATGCGGTCGTGGCTCGCAACGTCCAAAACCGAAATATCCTTGCAGCCCAGGGTCTCACCGAGGGCCTTGCACATCTCAATGGCGCGCTCACTGTTGGCCTCCGTCGGCACAACAATGTAGTTCGCTCCGCGGAAAATTCTGTCATCGCTGTACTCGATACCGCTCGACTCGCGGCCCGCCATCGGGTGCGCGGCGATGAACTCGACGCCCTTGGGAAGGCTCTTCTGGATCTCGTAGACCACGCAGCCCTTCACGCCGGTCACGTCGGTGATGACGGTGCCGGGGCGGAGCTTGCTGCCGTTTTCATGGATCCAGTCGATGAACACGTGCGGGTACAGGGAAAATACAACCAGGTCCGCCTCGCCGAGCAGCTCCTCGTCCACAAATGCGCTTCCGCGCTCGATCATGCCGTGGGCGACCGCATAGTCGACGCTCTCCTGCCGCCTCGCGATGCCGGTCACGCGGTAGCCCTGCCGCGACAGCGCCGAAGCGTAGCTGCCGCCCAGAAGTCCGAGACCGACGATACAAATTCTTGTGTTTTTATCAAGCAACATTCTTTTTCCTCCCGTGCCGCGGATTGCGCGGCAGTGTTTTTATTCGTACTGCGATTCTTAACGATCAGCCCGAATGCCCGACCGTCTGCCGCGAAGGTTTCTCCTCCGGCAGATCACAGCAGTTCTTCCATGTTGATCCGCTGCGGCTTCATTCCCATGGCCTCGTAAAATTTCATCGCGCCCGGGTTGCAGGTCCACACATTGAGCGTGATGCTGTCGCACCCAAGCGCCTTCGCGGCCTCCTTCACATGGCCGTAGAGCGCCCGTCCGACGCCCTTTCCGCGCGCCGCCTCGTCGACGCAGATGTCGTCAACGTAAAATGTCTTGCAGTCCTGCAGAACCTTGTGTCCCTTGAGCTCCTTGATCTGGCAGAACGCGTGCCCCAGCACCTGCCCGTCCTCCACGCACACATACACCGGGAGTGTATCGTTCGTGAACATCTCCGCCAGCTCTTCCTCCGAGTACTTCGTCACCGGTCCCCGGAAAATGTCGGGGCGCCCGTTGTGGTGGACCATATCCACCTGCACAAGGAGCTTCATGATCGTCGGAATGTCTGCATTTTCCGCTCTTCGCACTGTATACATAATATCCTCCGCTGCGTCAATCGTCGCAGGAAACCGTTATTCCCGCCGACCCGATCACCTCAAAGAAATCAGGGTAGCTCTTCGCCACCGCCTCCGCGCCGTCGATCACGCCGCCGGTCACCGTGCACAGAAGCGCCAGCGCCATCACGATGCGATGGTCGTTGTGCCCCGAAAGGACCTCCGACGGAGCGTGGAGGCTGCCGGCCGCCACGGTCACATCGTTCTCGCCGACCGACACTGTCGCACCGAACTTCGCGAGCTCCTCCGCCATAGCCTTCGCCCGGTCGCTTTCCTTGATCGCCAGCCGCGCGGTCCCCGTAAAATGAGCCCCGCCGTAGTACGCTGCCATCGCGAACAGGCACGGCGCCAGATCCGGGCAGTCGGACAGGTCAAACTCGCGGCACGTTCCGTCCGCAAGGCTGTGAAGCATCTCATAGTATACATGGTCGCCCTGGCAGGTTTCCGCCGGAACGCCGAGGACAGTGAGGCCCGCCTGCGCCGAGGTATGCGCAGGTGCAATTTCCGCCGCGTCCGACCGTTCCGTAAGACCTGCCTCATCCTCTCTCTCCGAGAGAATCGCTAAAGCCTCAAGGAACGCTGCGTTGGAGCAGTCGCCCTCCACCGTATAAGGCCGCTTTTGGTAGGCTGCGTTGCCGGCCAGCACAAAGGTGTTGCCCTCGCGCTGCACGGGCACGCCGAAGTCCCTCATCACCGCCACCGTGATATCGGTGTAGGAACGGCTCTCGAAGGGCTCCGTCACACGGATCCTGCTCTCGCCGTCCGCAAGGGACAGCGCGATCAAAAGCCCCGTGATAAACTGGCTTGAGATGTTGCCGGGAATCTCGTAATCCCCCGCGCACAGTCCTCCGCGGACCGTGAGTGTTCCGTCCTTTTGTTCAAAGAGCCCGCCGTTCTTCGCGGCGATCTCCTGATATATGCCAAGCGGCCGCTGCATGAGCCGCTCACTTCCCGTAAAAGTCACTGTCCGCCCGGAGAGCATCGCCAGCGGGATCAGAAACCGCAGCGTGCTTCCGCTCTCGCGGCACGGAAGGACCGCCCCCTCGGGAACCGCATCAAAACGGCCGCTGCCCGGGATGGACAGTCGTTTGTATCCGATCAGCACCGAATTTTTCCCGGACTGATAGATCTTCGCGCCCAGCGCGCGGAGGCAGTCGCAGGTCGCAAGAATGTCCTCCGACCACGCAAGTCCGCCCACCGGCGAAAAATCGGTCAGCGCCCCGCAGATCAGCGCCCGGTGCGCCACGCTCTTCGACGGCGGCGCCGTCACGCGTCCGTGTGCTCTCGATGGTTGTATCGTTACTCTCATACAGCTCCTATAGATGATCGACCGCGGTCGATGGATTCTTCAATATTCTCAACCAATGCCATCCGGTTCTTTTGGTCAATGCCGTCCGTCCCGCTTCAATCTGCGAACGCCTTAAACACCGCATCCGCAGTCTCCCCGACGGTCCCGTCGATCTCCACATGCGCGTCACAGGTGGCACAGTAGATGGGGTATCTTTCGCGATAGCGTGCCTCCAAAGCCTCGCGGTTCGCCGAAAGGGGACGCCCCTCGGTGGCCGTGATGGAGGAAAGCGGCCGGTCAAGGAAAATGATGCGGCCGTTTGACTTAAGCGCGGCTACATTTTCCGGGCGAAGGATTGCTCCGCCGCCGGGCGCGATCACCTTGCCGCCGGTCGCGGACAGCGCCCGGATCACCTCGGTCTCAAGATCGCGGAAGGCCTTCTCGCCCTGTTCCGCGAAGATAGTGGGAATGTCGCACCCTGCCTTCCCGACGATCACATCGTCGCAGTCGACGAACTCCCTGCCGAGGCGCTTCGCAAGAATTTTCCCGATGGTCGTCTTGCCGACCCCGGGCATTCCCGTGAGGATGAGATTTTCCTTCTCCGAGAGAAGCTCCCGGTACACGCGCTCCACATCCGCGGGATCGCCCTTCTCCCCCGTAAAATGCTCCGCCGCTGCCGCCGCCTGCCCGACCAGCATGTACAGCCCGCCGGCCGCCGTTATGCCGCGCGCCTTTGCCGCCAGCACAAGCTTCGTGCGGAGCGGATTGTAGATGGCGTCCACCACTCCCGTGAGGTTCGGAAACGCCTCAATGTCGATGGGGCACGCGTCCCCGTTCGGGTACATTCCCACAGGCGTCGTGTTGATGATGATCTGTGCGTCGGAGTGGATTTTCCGCGCCTCCTCATATGTGATACAATTGTCTCGTTTCGTTCTGGATACTCGTAAAATCGTCTCCGCTCCGAGGGATTTCGCGACGGTCATCGCCGTCTTCGAGGTTCCGCCGGAACCGAGCACGAGGACCTTCTTTCCCGCCGGATCGATGCCTTCCCGAAGCATCAGCTCACGCATTCCGGTGTAATCGGTGTTGTATCCGAAGAGCTTCCCGCCGCGGTTTACGACCGTGTTGACCGCGCCGATCTGCCGCGCCGCCTCGTCGATCTCATCGAGGTACGGGATCACAGTTTCCTTGTAGGGGATCGTCACATTGATGCCGCGGAACTCCCGCTTTGCAAGAAACTCCTCCACCTCATCGGGGCGGAGTTCCCGAAGCTCATAGTCGTACCCACAGAGCCTTTTGTGGATCTCCCGTGAGAAGCTGTGCCCTAATTTTTCGCCGATCAAACCGTATTCCATCAATCCCTCCGATCCGCGGACAATCCCGCCCGCCGATCACAGATATTCGTCATGCCTGCGGCCGCCTCAGCCTCCAACCCCGCAGGGTTCGCAGCCGCCTGCCCTTACTCACTGCAGCTTTCCTTCCTCCGCCAGCAGGTCCGCGATCACGATCGCCGTCATCGCGTCCACCACCGCGCGCACGCGGTGCACAATGCAGGGGTCATGCCGGCCCTTCGCCGCCAGCGTCGCGTTGGTGTTCTCGCGGAAGTTGACCGTGTCCTGCTCCTTCCCGATGGTAGGCGTCGGCCGCACAGCGCATCGGAAAATGACGGGCATTCCGTTGGTAAGTCCTCCGTTGATGCCGCCCGCGTTGTTCGTCGTCGTCACCACGCGGCCGTCCTCGACGCGGAACGGGTCATTTGCCTCGCTTCCGCGCATGTTCGCAAGGCCGAAGCCCGCGCCGAACTCGATGCCCTTGATCCCCGGGATCGCGAAGATCGCGTGGGAGAGAAGGCTCTCGACACTGTCGAAGAACGGCTCCCCGATGCCGGCCGGCATTCCCGTCACCGCCGTCTCCAGAATTCCTCCGACGCTGTCCGCGTCGCTCTTCGCCGCGAGGATTGCCTCGCGCATCGCCTCCCCGGCAGCCTCGTCGAGCGCCGCAAAATCAAGTGTATATAACGTTTCCAGATCTTTCGTCAGCTCCGCTCCCGCGCCGAACGCGCGGTCCTTAACCCCCGCGATCTCGGCGATGTGGGTGCCGATGCGGATGCCCTGCGCCTGCAGCGCGGGCAGCAAAAGCGCTCCCGCCGCCACGACCGCCGCCGTGATGCGTCCGCTGAAATGACCGCCGCCGCGGGTGTCATTTTCCCCGTGATACTTGACATAGGCCGCGTAATCCGCGTGGGACGGGCGTGCCACCGAGGCCATCTCCGAGTAATCGGCGGACTTCGTGTCGCCGTTCGGGATCACAATGCACACGGCCGTGCCCGTAGTGTGACCGTCCCGCACGCCGCTCTCGATGACGTACGGATCCGCCTCGACCCGCGCCGTGGAGATCGCGCCGCCCGGGCGCCGCATCGCAAGGCACCGGTCGATCACCGCCGTGTCGACAGGCAGCCCCGCCGGAAGTCCGTCCACCACGCAGCCGATCGCCGGTCCGTGGCTCTCGCCGAATATCGTAACCTTTATTTTCCGGCCGAATGTATCGCTCATAGTATCCCCTTTCC
>CADBLW010000002.1 GCA_902795625.1 uncultured Lachnospiraceae bacterium
AACAATTCCTTGAAACAAAAGCAAACTGCTCAAAACAAAGAAGTCCTAAAGGTGGGCTGTTTGCTTGGCATATCCTGACTGCTTTTTATAAATTACCATAAAGCTCGGCGTTCGTCAATAATTCTGCATTAATTATTTAATAATTTTTTCACTGTTTTTTCACGATTTCTTCGAAATCTTTTGCTGCGCAACAGCGAATACTGCAAGGCCGATCCGCTCCCCGCGGCGGGGTCCGACGGATCTGCATGATTTTTCGAAAAATGCATTACTCACACTCGCGGACAGCCTTCTTCACCGCAAGCAGCGAATTCGGGGCAACCGACAGGGAATCCACGCCCATCCGCACAAGCTCCGCCGTCGCCGTGACATCCGCCGCCAACTCGCCGCAGACGCACACCGACACGCCCCTGCTGTGGGCCTCCCGCACAACATGCGCGATCAGTCTCGTCACAGCCTCATGGCGCGGATTGTAGTACGGCGCGACCGCGTAATTCTGCCGGTCCGCCGCCAGAACGTACTGCGTCAGATCGTTCGTGCCGATGCTGAAGAATTCCACGTATCCTGCCAGCCGGTCGCACACGATGGCGGCCGCCGGCGTCTCGATCATGATTCCGCGCTCCACCTCGCCGACAGCAACGCCCGATGCGGTCAGCTTCTCGCGCTCCTCGCGGAACATCTCATCCACGCGGCGGATCTCCCACTCCGCGGAGATCATCGGATACAGCACACGCACCGTGCCGAACGCGCTCGCCCGCAGGATTGCCCGCAGCTGCGCGCGGAACGGCTCCTCCTCGGCAAGGCTGATGCGGATCGCGCGGAACCCGAGATCCGGGTTGCGCTCCTCCGGCAAATGCATAAACTCCGCCCGTTTGTCCGCTCCCAGATCGAAGGTGCGGATCGTCACAGGGCGTCCCTGCATGGTCGCCACGATGTTGCGGTACGCCGCGAGCTGCTCCTCCTCCGTCGGATACTCGCTGCCTCCGAGACACAAGAACTCACTTCGGAACAGACCGATCCCATCGGCGCCGAGTTCCGCGGCCAGCGCCGCGTCGGCGGCACAGCCCACGTTGCACAGAAGCGGCACGCGAACGCCCGACTTCGTCTCGGACGGAAGCGGCAACAGCGCCGCAAGCTCCTCATCCTTCGCCTTCTCCGCCCTTAGTTTATCCTCATAGACCGCCAGCGTCTCCGCATCCGGATCGACGATCAGCAGACCGTGCTCTCCGTCGATCACGGCAAGCTTGCCGTTCCACTCCTCGCGGATGGCGACACCGGAGATCGCCGGGAGGTGCATCGTTCTCGCAAGGATGGCGGCGTGAGAATTTTCCGAACCGCGGTGCGTGACCAGTCCGAGGATCAGTGACGCATCCAGCTGCATCGTCTCCCCCGGCCCCAGCTCCTCCGCCATCAAAATCACCGGCTCCGAGATCGCGCTCTCCTGATGATTCCCCAACAGCTGATCCGTCAGCCGGTTGGAAATCTCGCGGATGTCGGCGCTCCTCGCCTGGAAGAACGGGTCCTCCATCTGCGCGAGCATCTGGGCGTAGTGGCGGCCCGTGGCGGCGACCGCGTAGGCGGCGGTCACATGCTCGTTGCGGATCATGCTCTCAACCATTCCGCTGTACGCCTCATCCTCGATCATCATCGCGTGGATCTCAAAGGTGTGCGCAAGCAGCTCTCCCACTTTGTCCACCGCCGTTTTATACAGCTCATGCAGCTGCCCGATCACCTCCGCCTTCGCCGCCTGATACGCGGCGAGCTCCGCATCGGCATTTTCCGCCGTCGCGCGGCACAGCTCCGGCCGGTCCGCCTGCATGAACAGAATTTTCCCTATGGCAAGTCTCTTGTGAATCGATTGTCCGGAAATCGTGATCATTTTCCTGTCCTTCCCCATATATACGCACATCTGCCCCAAGCCGGGGCAACCCCAGCAGCGCTTCGTCCGCGGCCACCCCCGCCGCGATACAACGCCTTTTATCTAGTATACCTTTCCACGGCTGTGAACGCAACGGAAAATGCGGGAAATCCCCCTTCCTTTGTGCACATTTTCCACGATGCGGCCCTGAGCGGCCTTCTTTTCGTTCATTGTAACCCTTGAAGCGCTCCCTGCACTGTGGTATATTTATTTCGTGCGCCGTTACGGCACACAAAGATTAATACGGTGTCTTTCGGACACCGGTGCGCAAAGGAGATTAGGCAATATGAAAAAAGTAAGCAGAATTCTTCTTGCAGTGCTTGCTCTGAGCATGATGACCATCCTGTTCACGGCATGCGGCAAGGATGATGACGGTGACTCCAAGAAGTCGGCGAAAGACAAGCAGGCTGATTACGAGGCTCTTCTCAAGGATGCTTCCAAGATTGATTTCACGGGCAAGGGTGCTCAGGCGCTCGCAGAGTCCAAGGGCATCAAGATTGACGAGACGGTTGCCGAGAACGGCGACTTCCAGTCCGTAATGGGCAGCGACAAGTTCAGCCTCACCATCACCAACGTCGGCGGCAAGGTTTATGTCAAGGGTTTCTACAACGACAAGGACGGCAACAAGCAGGAGTTCGCATACAGCGTTCCTGAGGGTTCCACCATCGGCGACAAGGAAAGCACTCTTTCCGTAGATCCCTCCGGCGTCGCTTCCTTCATCAAGGATGAGAACGGCAACGCAGTTTCCGACTTCAGCGATGTCAAGTACGTGAAGACCGAGGGCGGCAAGGACTATGTCACCGCTACGATCACGACCAAGGGCGACGATCCCGAGTCCATTCCCGCAACGCTTCTGTTCGATGAGAAGACGCAGAAGCTCGCAGGCCTGATCGTTAAGCCTGAAGGCGGCGAGATGACCGTAAACTTCGGCTCTTTCAACCTCACTGTTGACGCTTCCGCTTACACGGAAGGTACCGAGACTGAGATCATGACAGCAATGCTCGGCGCTATGGCAAGCGCAGGTACGGAAGGCGGGGACGACGAGGAGTAATCTCCCGGACGATCCGCACGATCAACGCATTGTTTGAAGCAATGTAAACTAAGACGGCCTGCCGCATTTTCCGCAACCGCGGGACATGCGCAGGCCGTTTTTTCATCTTCCTTCCGCCGCTCTTCCGTTCGCTTCCACAGCGCATTATTCGGAAAATAAAGGCATTGACATTTTCCGGGGTTTGACATACAATAAGTTTCGTTCCGGGGTATTAGCTCAGCTGGGAGAGCGCTAGGTTCGCAATCTAGAGGTCAGGGGTTCGATCCCCCTATGCTCCACTTTTCG
>CADBLW010000003.1 GCA_902795625.1 uncultured Lachnospiraceae bacterium
CATAGTCCGTCTCCTCAGCTGTGGCGCGCCGCTGCCCTCTTCTTCAGGATGCTTCCGATCACGATGACCAGGACGCAGCAGGCCGCGTTCACGAGGATCGCCATCCAGCTTCCCTCGATTCCGAAGGCTTCGTCGTAGAAGAAGCTCGAGCCCTTCACCGTGGTGCTGCAGACGGAAACCGCCGCGGGCTTTCCGCTGTCAGGCAGCCCGAGAAGAAAATCCTGCGTAAAATTCCACATCATATGCGCCGTGCACGTGAACAGTATCGTCCCAAAATAGTGGTAACTGAGCGCGTACAGAATACCCACGACGAAAATGCTCAGCAGCGGGATGAACCCGAAGCCCGGATTGGCCGCGTGCAGATAGGAGAAGAAAAATGCGCTGACCACCGTCGCAAGGACAAGCGGAACGCCTTCGTTCTTCATCTTCCCGAACACGAACGCGCGGCTCTCAAGCTCCTCGACGCTCGCCTGTACGAAAACAGCGACGAGAGCGATCAGGAACACCTTGACGGTCATGCCGGATGCCCTGTGGATCTCGAGATCCCCGTGCATGCGCGCAGCGAAGACACAGATGCCCATCAGCCCGAAGCCGACGATCGCGCCGAGCAGGGCAAACCAAAGACTGCGGGCGACATTTTTCGCAGGACGAAGGATATACCCTCGGTCCTTCTTCACCGCCAGCGCGTACACGACAAGCGCGATCAGGAAGAACGTGTGCCCGAGGTACATGAGCGCGTGCTCAAGGCCCTCCTCAAGCCCCTGCTTCCCGAGCCAGGTAAATGCCCTGGCCCTCAGAAAATATGCCAGATAATGCAGGCCGTAGCCAAGTACAAAAACAACAACGATCGTTTCGATCACACGCGCGACACCGCCCGAAGGACGTGTCTCGCGGCTTTTTTCTTCCGTATTCACCATATTCACTTTCCTCCTTGCCTGCGTCAATCAAGGCTCGCCAAAATGCCCTCGAGCAGGCGCCATGTCTCGGGTATGGAATTTAAGAACAGCGTCTCGTTGATCGAGTGAGGATCATGGATGTCCGGCCCGATGCTGATCATATCCACTTCCGGGCTCAGGATCTTGAAGGTTCCGCACTCCAAACCCGCGTGGATCGCCACAACCCGGATGTCCTTTCCTGTCAGTTCCTTGTAAACCGTCTTCGCAAGCTCCACAATGCGACTGTTCGGATCAACCGGCCACGCGTCCGATCTCTTGCTGACCTCGACCTCGTAGCCGCACTCCTTCGCCAGCGCTGTCTGCGAATCGCAGATCTCGGTCTCCTTCGCCGCAGAAGAACTGCGAACGTTGGTCACGCCGTAGACGCCGTCTGCGTTCAGTCGGAAAATGCCGAAGTTGGAGGAGCTCTCCACAAGGCCTTCCATGTCAGCGGACATCGTGTATACGCCGTTGATCACTTCCAGCATAAAGCGGATCGCACCGTCTCTCTGCACCCTGCTGACCGTCTTCGGAATCGTCTCTTCCTCTGATATCTTGAACGAACCTTCAGGGCACACTTCCTTCAGCGCATCACGGTAGCTTTCCGTTGCCTGCGCATACTTCTCACGGTCCGCCGCATTGATGACGATGGTGCAGACAGCCCTCGAGGGGATCGCATTAGCCGCAGTCCCGCCTTCAAACGAGGCAAGTTCCCACTCCACCCCGTACGTATCAAGGGTCTTGAGACATTTCGCCAGTTCGATCAGAGCGTTCGGCCTTCCCTTGTCAATCTCAATGCCGGAATGTCCGCCCGGCAATCCGGACAGTTCGATCGTGAACGCCGTATCACCCGCTGCATCGCCGTACGTAAGCGATCCGCGGAGTTCCACGGCATCGCCCGCCGCCGAGCTGACCAGCACCTCGCCTGCAGCCTCATTATCGATATTGATGAGATATTTCGCGCCCTTCAGCCAATCCGCGCTCAAGTTGAACGCGCCGTCCATGCCATCCTCCTCATTCACGGTGATGAAGATGCGAAGCGGGCCGTGTGCGATCTTACCCTGCGCTGCCGCCATGATAAGAAGGCACCCCGAGCCGTCGTCGGCGCCCAAGGATGTTCCGTCGGCCGTCAGCGTGTTGGCGGTCTTGTCCCAAAGGATCGTGATCGGGTCATTTTCCGGGTCAAATGTCTTGCCGTCCGCAACGGCGACAACCATATCCATGTGCCCCTGAAGGATGCACAGCGGTTGGCCTTCCATACCTTCCGTGGCAGGCACATCGAACATGACATTGCCGACTTCATCCTGCACCGGCGAGAAGCCCTGTTCCTTCGCCCAGTTCATGAAAAATGCGCCGATCTTCTCCTCATGGTGGGACGGGCGCGGGACTGCCGCAAGCTTCTCAAAATTCTCCACGACATAGGCGATGATCTCCTCGTCGCTCATGCCCTCGCCGGCGGGATCCACGGTCTCCTCAAGGCCCCACGCATCCCATGTCTCAGGGCTGATGGTCTTCAGCGAATCGATCACGACGACGCAGTCCTTATCAACGTTTCTGAGCACCGTCTCCAGTTTCTCCTGCGGGATCGCCACGCAGCCGCCGGTGTACGGCTTCTCGGGTGCCAGGCAGTGAAGGAAGATCGCAGACCCGAGGCCCGCAACGCCCTCCTCGTTGTAGCCGATGTTCAGGCAGTACTGATAATGCACGTTGTAATCAACGATATGCTCGCTGTTCTCCGTATCCAGGTCAGGCAGATCCTTGATGCTGACCATCTCATTGTAGTGATAGCCGTCGCGAACGTCGCCGGACCAGTACAGATCGTCCGTCACCTTGAGGTACTCAAACCCCTTGCAGCCCGGATCGTCCGCGATACCGAAGGCCTTCGTAAAATGAAACACTCCCTGGGGAGTCTTCGCATCGCCCTCTCTCGTCTTGCCCATGCCGAGCTTTCCGATGTAGCCGGGCGTCGAAATGATCTGTTCCCACTCGCCGGCCGCATTTTTCTCATGCATGGAAATGTACGCCGTAGTCTTACCGACAACGGCAACCACGAAGAGCTGCGACGCGGACTGCTTCTGTCCGAGTCCCGCAACCCATGCCGGCGAAGCGACTCTCTCCGCCGCCGGAGCAGTTGTCGGTTCCGCCGTAGGAGCGGTCGTCGGCTCTGTCGTTCCGGTCGCAGTCGGAGTGACTGTCGTTCCTTCCGAT
The DNA here is from genome assembly GCA_902795625.1 of uncultured Lachnospiraceae bacterium. Taxonomy (GTDB): domain Bacteria; phylum Bacillota; class Clostridia; order Lachnospirales; family Lachnospiraceae; genus ISDg. The sequence continues at coordinate 3,144 of CADBLW010000003.1, forward strand.
GCTTTCTTCCCGCCGTCGCAGCCCGCAAGGAGCATGGCAAGCACGAGCAGCAGAACGCACCATGTCATTTTCCGTCTCATAATCTCACATTCCTCCTGTCAAAAAACACTTCTTCCGGCATCGGAACAACCGACCCCGGATTATTATAAATATATCATATTTCAACATCGCTTTACAATCGGAAAATGAACGCAAAAACGCGGGGAAACCGCTCTCCGGCAGTCTCTCCGCGCCTGTTGTATTCGTTGTTTTTTTGTTGTCTTTCTGCTGTCCTTACCGTGTCCTCCCGGATCGCAGCCGCACAGTCTCACTGCTGTTCCTTCCGGCGCTCCTTTATCGCTCCCACTGTTCCGCTGCCCTGGGCTCATCAAGCACAAGTTCCTCCCCGGAATGCACGTAGGTAAGCTGCTCCCCGCAGATCTCCTTCATGATCTCGAAGGCCGTCAGTCCGGTGCAATGGCAGGAATAAAACCGCGTCGGGTACTCCCTAAGCTTCCGCGCGATCTCCGCGATCTCCGCAAGCTCCTCATCGTTGTAGGGCGTCTTCTTCATCAGGTGGAACCCGCTTACCACCGCGTAAGGGACACCGCCGCATTTTTCGGCGTATGCGTCCAGAATGCTCAGGATCCCGTTGTGCGCGCATCCGGACAGAAGGACTTTTCTCCCATTCTCTTTAACCACAAGAAAATGCTCATGCGAAAAATCATCGCGCACATAGCCGCCGTCCCTACGGACAAGCAGGTTGCGGTTCACGGACGGAAGCGCGTGTGTTCTTTGGTCGATCGTGATCAGTTCAAGCTCCTCGTCGATCGTATGATCCCCATGCAGCAGCTTTACCTGCGACAGCTTCAGTATCCGCGGGTCGATCCCGATGTAGCGGTAGCGCCCGTTCGGCGCGTCGGCCCCGTCGTCCGCGTAGTACTCTCCCCCCACCGTCG
>CADBLW010000004.1 GCA_902795625.1 uncultured Lachnospiraceae bacterium
AGGATAGAAAATGGACGAGATCCGACAGAAACGATTGACGGGAGAGCGGGCGCTCTTCGGCAGCCATGACCTGCGCGTAGTTGACTGCGTGTTTGAAGAGGGAGAGTCGCCGCTCAAGGAGAGCGGGAACATAGAGCTGAGTGGTGCGCTGTTCCGCTGGAAGTATCCGCTGTGGTACTGCAACGGTGTGAAGGCGGCGGACTGCACATGGTTTGAGATGGCCCGCGCCGGCGTGTGGTACACGACGGACATCGAGGTGACGAACGCCGTGATCCAGGCGCCGAAAAATTTCCGCAGAAGCCGCGGGATCACGCTCACGAATGTGGCGTTTACCAACGCGAAGGAGACCGTGTGGAGCTGTGCGGACGTGAAGATGAACAATGTCACCGTGGCCGACGGGGATTATTTTGCGATGAACTGTTCCGACATGGAGATCGACGGATTGACCCTCGACGGGAACTATTCCTTCGACGGCGCGAAGCGTGTGGTGATGCGCAATTCGCGGCTGCTGACGAAGGATGCGTTCTGGAACAGCGAGGATATCACGGTGTACGATTCGTTCATCTCCGGCGAGTACCTCGGCTGGAATTCGAAAAATCTTACGCTCATCAACTGCACGATCGAGAGCCTGCAGGGAATGTGCTACATCGACAACCTTGTGATGAAGAACTGCAAGCTTGTGAACACGACGCTGGCGTTTGAGTATTCGAACGTGGATGCCGAGATCACGAACGCGGTGGACAGCGTCTTCAACCCGGGCTCAGGCACGATCCGCGCGGAGCGCATCGGCGAGCTCATCATTGAGAAGGACAAGATCGATCCGTCCAAGACGCGGATCATCTGCAGTGATATTGAGAAGCAGTCCGACCGGCCGGAGTGGCTGCGGAACTGATTTAGGCGGAAGGGGAGAGGGTCAGTATGAAATACGACTTTGACACCATCATCAACAGGCGCGGAACGGACTCCGTCAAATGGGACGTCGGCGAGAACGAACTTCCCATGTGGGTGGCGGACATGGATTTTCCGACTGCGCCGGAAATCCGTGAAGCGCTGGCGAAGAGGCTTGAGCACGGGATCTTCGGGTACTCGGATGTGTCCGCGCGCTGGCGCAGTGCATATGTGAATTGGTGGAAGGAGCGCCATGGCCTTGCGATGAACGGGGATGAGCTTGTGTTCTGCACGGGTGTGATCCCGGCGATCTCGTCCGCGGTGCGCAAGTTTACGACGCCCAATGAAAAAGTGCTGATCCAGACCCCGGTGTACCATGTCTTTTACAACTGCATACTCAACAACGGATGCCGTCCGCTGGAGAATCCGCTGATCTATGAGAACGGCGCGTACCGCATGGATTTCGAAGGCCTGGAGGCGTGCATGGCGGATCCGCAGACGACGCTGATGATCCTGTGCAACCCTCATAACCCCACGGGAAATATATGGACCCGCGAGGATCTGGCGAAGGTCGGCGAGCTCGCAAAGAAGCATCATGTGATCGTGATCTCCGACGAGATCCACTGCGATATCACGGCCCCGGGCAAGGGCTATGTGCCCTTTGCCTCCGTCTCGGAAGTGTGCCGGGAGGTGAGCATCACCTGCATCGCGCCGACGAAGGCGTTCAACCTGGCGGGGATGCATACCGCGGCAGTTTATGCCCCTGATCCGGTGCTCCGGCACAAGATCTGGAGAGCGGTCAACACCGATGAGGTGGGAGAGCCCGGCAGCTTTGCGGAGACGGCGGCGATCGCCGCGTTCGAGCAGGGCGGCGCCTGGCTGGACGAGTTGAGAGAGTACATATTCTACAATCGTAGTACAGTGAAAAATAAGCTTTTACAGGAAATGCCAGAGGTGTCGGTTACGGACGGTGACGCGACCTATCTGCTGTGGATCGACGTGAGTGCGATTCCGGGCGACAGCCTCGAGATTGCCGGAAAATTGCGTGAACTGACCGGGCTGTATTTAAGCGACGGAGTGGAGTTCGGGCCGGGCGGCGAGCACCACCTGCGCATGAATATCGCGTGTCCGCGGGCTTTGTGCGAGGACGGCGCGGAGCGGCTGATCCGGGGACTTAAGGAGATGAAAGGCATATGAGGATCATCAATCTGATCGAGGATACGAAAGGTGCTTCGGGCTGTGCGTTTGCGCACGGCCTTTCCTTCTATGTCGAGACGGAGAAGCACAGGCTCCTTGTGGATCTCGGTCCGTCCGGGGAGACGCTTCAAAACGCGGAGCGGCTGGGTGTTGATCTGCGGGCGGTGGACACGGTGGTGCTGAGCCACGGTCACTATGACCACTCCGGCGGGATCATGCCTTTTTCCAAAATCAATTCAACTGCTGATATCTATATGCAGCGCCTTGCCTCCGGGGATTATTACTCAGATGGTGGTGAGAGG
>CADBLW010000005.1 GCA_902795625.1 uncultured Lachnospiraceae bacterium
ATCGTGAATAAGGGATTTTTGAGAGGCTTTCTCGCAGGGATTTTGTGCTGCGCAATGCTTCTTGTGGTAGTTTCCTGCGGCGGCAACGAAGAGGAAAGCCGCCTTACAAAGAAGAATTCAACGCCGACGGTGACGCAGGCGCAGGAGACAGGAACTCCGACGCCGACGCTGACACCGGCGACGGAGTTTACGAGTGTTGAGTACGAGGAAAAGCTTAAGCAGATCGCCGGCATACTCGACCAGTATTATTATCAGCCGATCGACTACAACGAGGTCGTGGACGGACTGTACCACGGCATGGTGGATTCCCTCGGCGACCCGTACACGGTGTACTTTAACGAGAGCGAGATGAACTCGTTCCAGGAGTCCTCGTCCGGTTCCTACGCGGGACTGGGCTGCGCCGTTACCATCGGTGATGACAAGTACCCCAGGCTCACGAGAGTCTTCCCGGGAAGCCCCGCAGACATCGCTGGTCTGCTCGCGGACGACGTTGTGGTTGAGGTTGACGGCGAGGACCTCTACGGAGTGGCTCTCGATATCGTCGTGACCAAGGTCCGCGGACCGATCGGTTCCCACGTAGAACTCACGATCTACCGCGCAGGCGAGCCGGATTACCTTCACATCGATGTGACGCGCAACACGGTGGAAATCCCCACTGTTGAGGCCAAGATGCTCAACGGAAACATCGGTTACATCATTGTCTCGGAGTTCGATGAGGTTACGGCAGAGCAGTTCAACACGGCTGTGGACACGCTGCTTGACCAGCATATGGTCGCGCTCATCGTGGATCTCCGCGGCAACCCGGGCGGAACGCTCTACACCGTAAAATCAATGCTCAGCCGCATTCTTTCCAAGGGCACGCTTCTCGTGTACATGGAGGACAAATACGGCAAGCGTGAGGAGCATTACTCCAACACCAACGACACGATCGACCTTCCGATCGCCGTGCTGATGAACGGCAACAGCGCGAGTGCCTCCGAGGTGTTCGCGGGATGCCTGCAGGATTACGGCAAAGCGATCCTCGTGGGAACGCAGAGTTTCGGCAAGGGAATTGTACAGACGCTCATTCCACTCGGAGACGGGTCGGGTATCAAGGTGACAATCTCCTCGTATTTTACGCCGAAGGGGCGCAACATTCACAAGATCGGTCTCACGCCGGATGTGGAGGTTGATCTCCTGCCTGAGCTCAAGAAACTAAACTCGATCCCGATCGAGGATGACAACCAGCTGAAGGCAGCCATCGACGCTCTGAAGGAGAAGTTGGGCAGCTGATGCCGGGCAGGCTTTTCGCAGGCGGGACAGCCAATGCGGAGACGCCGGAATAAATTGACAAATGTGCTAAGTGACGATTTGGAAAATGTTTCCGAATCGTCACTTTTTTCGGATTGCATTTTCCGCTTCCATGTGGTAAAATCGTTGCTGTACGCGAACAAATGTATGCGGGTGACGTACACGGAAGGTAAGACGACGCGACACAAAAAGCGCCGGGAGGGGAGTGGCAGATGCCCAACGAAGAAGTTTACATCGTAAGCAGGAGAGCGCTGCCGAAGGTGCTCCTGAAGGTCGCGGAAGTCAAGCGCATGCTCGCCAAGGACAAGAAACTGACCGTGCAGGAAGCGACGGACGCGGTAGGGCTGAGCAGGAGTTCCTTTTACAAGTACAAGGATGACGTGCAGCCGTTCCACGAGACGTCCCGCGGACGGACCGTGAACGTTCTGCTGCAGGTGAGCGATGAGCCCGGCATTCTCTCGGCGATCCTCTCGGAGGTGGCCGGCTGCCGCGCCAACGTGCTGACCATTCAGCAGAGCATACCGATCGGCGGTGTGGCATCCGTGGCACTCGGCTTTGAGATGCTTCCCGAGACGGCGGAGCTCACGGAGATAGAGGACCGCATCACCGCGCTTGGCGGTGTACAGAGGCTGCAGGTGCTCGGTATCGAGTGACCGCGGTCTGTGTGGGAGAGAGTATTTTCCGACGAAGAGCTGCGACAGCGGCAATACTTAGAACATTCAGGAGGACAGGATATATGAAAATAGCGATTTTGGGTTACGGCACGGTCGGCTCGGGCGTGTTCAGCGTGATCCGTGAGAACAACGCGATCATCGAGAAGCGCGTCGGCGCACCGATTGAGATCAAGTACGTGCTGGATCTGCGCGATTTTCCGGGAGATCCGGTTGAGCCGTATCTGGTGCACGATTTCCGTCAGATCATCGAGGATCCGGAGATCGACATCATCGTCGAGGTTATGGGCGGACTGAAGCCGGCGTACGACTTCGTGAAGGAGGCCCTTCTCTCCGGACGCAGTGTGTGCACCTCCAACAAGGAGCTGGTGGCGGCCCACGGCGCGGAGCTGATCGAGATCGCGAAGGAGCGCAGCATCAACTTCCTCTTTGAGGCAAGCGTGGGCGGCGGTATTCCCGTCATCCGTCAGCTGATGCGTTCCGTGACGGCGGACGAGGTTATGGAGGTCAGCGGTATCCTCAACGGAACGACCAACTATATGATGACGCGCATGCGCGAGTACGGCATCTCCTTCGACGAGGCGCTCGCGGATGCTCAGGCAAACGGCTTTGCGGAGCGCAACCCGGCAGCGGACATCGAGGGCTTCGATGCATGCCGTAAGATTGCGATCCTGACGTCGCTTGCATACGGCCAGCAGGTCGATTACCAGGATATTTACACCGAGGGCATCACGAAGATTTCCGAGGCGGACGTTGCGTATGCCAAGGCGATGAAGCGCGGCATCAAGCTGATCGCGCGCAGCTACGCAAAGGACGGCCAGATCTTTGCGATGGTATCGCCGATGATGATCCGCAAGAAGAATCCGCTCTACCCGGTTAACGGCGTGTTTAACGCGATCATGGTGCGCGGTAACATGCTCGGTGAGATCATGTTCTACGGCATGGGCGCGGGCAAACTGCCTACGGCCAGTGCGGTTGTGTCCGATGTCATCGACGCGGCTAAGCACCGCTTCGTCAACATCCCGATCCTCTGGAGCACGGACAAGCTCACGCTGGGCGCGAAGGAGGACATGACGACACGGTTCTTCGTGCGCGTTCCCAAGGCTGAGGCCGACAAGGCACGCGAGCTCTTCGCCATCCACAAGACGACGGAGATCGACGAAAAGCCGGAGGAGTTCGCCTTTGTGACGAAGGAGATGAGCGAGAAGGCGTTCGCGGATGCGTGCGCGAAGCTTTCGGTCATCGCGTCCATTCGATACGAATAAGGAAAATGAAGCACGCAGGAAGGAAACTTTCTGCGTGTTATCGTTTATAGATTGTCGCGACAGCGGCAAAAGGGAGGAATTCTGTATATGAAATACGTAGTTGTACTCGCGGACGGTGCCGCAGATCTGCCGATCGAAGCGCTCGGCGGAAAGACACCGCTCGCTTACGCTAAAACACCCGAGACGGACGCGCTTGCGAAGAAATCCGAGATCGGTCTTGCACACACGATCCCCGAGGGGATGAAGCCGGGCAGCGACACCGCCAACCTGGCGGTCATGGGCTATAACCCGAGACTGTATTACACCGGAAGATCGCCCCTGGAGGCTCTCTCCATCGGCGTTGATATGGCTTCCACGGACATCACCATCCGCTGCAATATCGTGACGGTCTCGGATGATGATCTCCCTTACGAGCAGAAGACGATCATCGACCACAGCTCCTCGGAGATCTCAACCGCGGATGCGGCGGAGCTGCTCACGGCAGTCCGCAAGCAGCTCGAGTGGGAGGGCTACCACTTCTATGTCGGTACGAGCTATCGACACCTTCTGATCTGGAACCGCGGCCGTGTTGTGCCGCTCACGCCACCTCATGACATTCTCACGAAGGTCATCGGCGAGTATCTTCCGGAGGATCCGATTCTTCGGGAAATGCAGAAGCGCAGCTACGAGATCCTCAACAACCACCCGATCAATGTGGAGCGTGCGAAGAAGGGTCTGAACAAGGCCAACTCCCTGTGGTTCTGGGGCGCAGGCACGAGACCGGCGCTTGACTCATTTTACGAAAAAACGGGCCTGAAGGGTGTGATGATCTCGGCGGTCGATCTGCTGAAGGGTATCGCTGTCGGCGCGGGAATGCGCAATATCACGGTTCCCGGAGCGGACGGAAGCCTTCACACGAACTATGAGGGAAAAGCCCGCGCGGCCGTTCAGGCACTTCTTGAGGAAGGCGCGGATTTTGCGTATATTCATATTGAGGCGCCCGACGAGATGGGGCACCAGGGAAGCGCGGAGCGCAAGGTGCAGGCGATCGAATCCATTGATAAGTATATCGTCGGCGTCGTCCGCCGCGAGATGGACGCTTCCGGCGAGCCGTACCGCCTGCTGCTGATGCCGGATCATCCGACACCGGTTGCGGTGCGCACGCACACCAGCGATCCGATCCCGTACATGCTCTACGACAGCACAAAGACGATTTCGGTCGCGGAGGAGTACACCGAGGCGGCAGCGGTCGGAACCGGATACGAGTTTGAGGAAGGCTACCGGCTGATGGCGCATTTTACGGAGAAGGCCTGATTCCCTGAGGGGAGAGAACTATGAGACATGTGATTTATAAACTGACCTGCCTGGCCGGCGCGATCGCTTTGTGTATGGCTCTCACGGCGTGTGACGGCGGAGGGCAGGAGCGCGAGGGCAGGAATGTCACCGTGACTCAGGAGCCGACTGCTTCGGTTCCGACGGCGACACCGACGCCGGCCAACGTGTATATGTACGAGCGCACGGCGACCATGAGGTCGGCCAATTCCGTGATCCGGGTTACGACGCATTTTACGGAGGATGGGGACTGGACGGATTCCGTGACAGAGACCGGCACGATGGGTGACCTGGAAAATCCCGGCCGGTACGAGGTCACCGAGCGCAAGACGAAAAGCGGTGAGTTTACCGTGACGATCGTCACCGAGCGGTACGAAGCGGGGGCAATCCGAACGATCCTTCGGGAGACCACGCAGGAGGACGGGGCCACGCAGTCGGTCTACGAGTATTACACCTACGGTATGCTGACGGAGCGCGATACGGACTATACAGACGGCGAGGGCCGGTGCACGATGACACGTATCGAACGGTTCGGCGAGGACGGAAAACGCACGTTCATGCGCGAAGTGCAGTACCGGGACGATGCATTTGCCGTGCCGCTTACAGAGATAACGACGGACGCTGAGGAAAAGACGACAACGCGTACGTGCGCGGAGGGCCGCTATATTGAGGCAACGGAAACAAGGCCTGCGCTGGCGGTGGTGTCGGAGAGTTCTGCTGACGGCAACCGGCTGTTGCTGGTGATCGGTTCATTTGAGACGGAACTCAGCGAAAGCACGGAAAATAACGTCATAGATACGGCAGTGCCCCTGACCGTTTACGACCTGAAGGAGCCTTACGACGGATACAGCAAGCTGGTCCTGTATTATTCGGAGGACGGTAAGAACGATCTGACCCGCGCGGAGATCGGAACCGCGGAGAAGTACGATCAGATTGTCTGGGAGCGTCATCCCGTGACGCAGAAGAGGGTTGAGACGGACAGCTACGGCAGCTACAAGATCATCGATGTGCACGAGGACGGCACGGAGATCGTGCGGTTTGAGAGAAAATACAAAGAAGGATATGTTCTGAAGTCGGAGACGACCTACGATTCGAAGGGAAAGGTCACGGATTCCATTGTGTGCGAGGACTCGGCGGACGGACGCGTGTCGACGAGCCGCGAGCTGGTCACGAAAGCAAACGGAACCGAGGTTACCTTCGTGAAACAGACGGAGCGTCTGGAAAACGGACAGACAAGCATCGTTAAAACGTATACCCGGGAAGGCGACCGCATCGTCGGGCTGAAGACCATGGAGTACACGTACAACGAGCGCGGCGAGGTGGCCAAATGCGTATGTACCTCGGAGGACGGAAACGAAGAATCGGTAACGGAATATACCTATGTCTATAAGGAGCGGGGAAAATAAAGCCTGTCTCTGCAGAACTGATGCAAAAGAAAAGCAGACGCTTCAATTGCGAAGCGTCTGCTCTTTTGATTTCATGTCTGTGCTGCGATGTTCCGAGGGGGAACATCTGCGGCTGTCATCGGATCAGTCGGGATCTACGGCATCCGTCATATCTGCAGCGATCTCGTCAACCTTCTCAGCGGCATCCTCAGCAGCATCCTTGAGCTCGCCGGTCCAATCCTCGTCGGCAGCGTCCTCAACTTCCTCAGCAGCTTCCTCTGCGGTGTCCTCTGCGGATTCCAGCTTGGATGCGATGTATTCCTTGATCTCGCCGGCTTTCTCCTTGGTTGCCTTGGCAACCGTGGTAGCTTTCTCGGCTACGACAGCAGCAACTTCCTTGGTCTTGTCCTTCACCTTGTGAGCAACATCGGAAGTCTTCGTCTTGATCTCCTCAAAACGGCTCGGAGCCTCCTCAGCGCCTTCCCCATCGATCTCAATCTCAGCGTCGGCATCGACATCTCCGCCGTCGCGGATCGGAGTCTCGTCCTCGAACAGATCGCTGTCATCCTCAAATGTCTCGCCCTCAGCCAGCTGTTTCTGCTTCTCAACCTCCTTGTAGATGTAATATCCACCGGCGACAGCAGCAGCTAACAAAGCCAATTTTGTAAATGCCTTCATAAACTTCTCCTTTCCGGCGCGTTCATCACGCGCACAACCCACCGTTCGGTCGGTTCGTATGAGACAATTATAGCGGATTATTCCAAAAAAAGAAAGAAAAATCGGGCGGAATTTGTCAAAAGTTCACCGAAGAAAAAATATGTAAAATTTTCCGTAAAATGCTTGCAAACTTTACAGGGTTAGTATATAATAGCGACTGTTGACGAAACGGCAACGCTTTTGGGCTATCGCCAAATGGTAAGGCAACGGACTCTGACTCCGTCATTTTCAAGGTTCGAATCCTTGTAGCCCAG
>CADBLW010000006.1 GCA_902795625.1 uncultured Lachnospiraceae bacterium
GAATATGAGAAGCGGGCGGACGAGATCCTGTCAAGGCTCGGGATCCCTGCAAGAAGCACGCAGTTGCTCGGAAAATGTTCCCTGGCCATCCAGCAGATGGTGGCGATCGCCCGCGCGGTGGACATGAAATGCAAGGTTCTGATCCTGGATGAGCCCACGTCCTCCCTGGATGACAAGGAAGTCCAGATGCTTTTCAGTCTCATGAGAGACTTAAAGAGCCAGGGCGTAGGGATTATCTTCGTCACTCATTTCCTGGAGCAGGTGTATGAGGTCAGCGACCGCATCACGGTGCTTCGCAACGGCGAGCTCGTCGGGGAATACCTGACGGAGGAACTTCCGCAGGTACAGCTGGTGTCCAGGATGATCGGCAAGGAACTTGAGGAATTGAGCAACCTCGGAGAGACCGAGGAGAAGCAGGACGAGGAGAAGGAAGTATTTTACGAGGCGAAAAATCTTTCGAGCAGCGACGCGCTGCCGTTTGATTTCACTATCCGCAAAGGCGAGGTTAACGGCTTTACGGGACTTCTCGGCTCGGGCAGAAGCGAGAGCGTAAGGGCGATCTTCGGTGCCGACAAGGTTACCGGAGGCACCGTGAAGATAAAAGATAAGAAGGTCAGGATCACGAGACCGGTCGAAGCCATGAGACACGGCATCGGGTATCTCGCAGAGGACAGAAAGCGGGACGGCATCATCGCGGAGCTCAGCGTGCGCGAGAACATCATCCTGGCGCTTCAGGTCATGAACGGCGTGTTCAAACCCATCAGCCGCAGCGAGTCCGAGGCTTTCGCGGATGAGTACATCAAGGTCCTGAACATCAAGACCGCGAGCAGGGAGACGCCGGTCGGATCCCTCAGCGGCGGAAACCAGCAGAAGGTAATCCTGGCGAGATGGCTTCTCACGCATCCGGATTACCTGATCCTGGACGAGCCCACGCGAGGCATCGATGTAGGTACCAAGCTGGAAATCCAGAAACTGGTGCTGAAACTCGCGGAAGAGGGCATGAGCATCACATTCATCTCTTCGGAGATTGAGGAGATGCTCCGCACCTGCAGCCGTCTCATCGTCATGAGAGACCGGCATATCGTGGGCGAGCTTACGGGAAATGACCTGAATCAGACGCAGGTGATGAAGACGATCGCAGGAGGTGAGGCACAGTGAAAGAGAAAATGAAATCATTTTTCGGCGCTTGCCTCAAGTCTTGCAAGAGGCTGTGCGGATTCTTGGGAAGAGCGTGCAAAAACCTCTTCAGCGGCGGTCTGGCGATCCCGATCATCGCGCTTTTGCTGCTGGTGGTGTTCAATCTGATCCGCGATCCCGGGTTCTTCGGCATCGGCATCAGTCATAACAACGACGGCAATGCCGTTCTGTCGGGCAATATCATCACGATCATCAACGGAGCGAGTGAACTCGTGATCCTGGCCATGGGCATGACGATCGTGACGGCAGCCTGCGGCGGACAGGATATCAGCGTCGGCGCCGCAGCCGCGATCGCGGGCAGCGTGTTTGTGAAGGTGCTGAAGGCGGGGTCATCGATCTCCGTCGGAACGGTGCTGCTGGCATTTGCATTTTCCTGCATCGTGGCGATGATCTTCGGATCGTTCAACGGCAGCCTTGTCGCGATCTTCAAGATACAGCCGATGATCGCGACCCTGATCCTGTACACATGCGGACGATCCATCGCATACTGGATCAACGGCGGCGCGACGCCCACGGTGGACAGTTCCATCATCAAGGCGATCGGTGGCTTTATCCCGGGAATTCCCGTGCCGACCCCTGTGTTCATCGTTGTGGTGATGGCGATCCTGTTCAAACTTCTGTTCCGTTTTACGTCGCTCGAACTGTTCACGCAGTCGGTCGGTATCAACGGGGGAGCGGCGAGACTGAACGGTATCAACCCCACGCTGATCAAACTGATCAGTTTCATCATCCTCGGCGTGTGCGTGTCGGTTTCCGGATGTATCGGCGTATCCCGTCTCGGACTGATCAACCACGAGACGCTGCTTATCGATATTGAGATGGATGCCATCCTCGCGGTCGCGATCGGCGGCAACAACCTCGGCGGCGGAAAATTCAGGATCAGCGGCAGCATCATCGGAGCGTACGTGATCCAGATGCTCACCATCACGCTGTACGCGATGAAGGTTGCGTCAACGAATGTGAAGGCATACAAGGCCATCGTCATCATTATACTGGTAGTCATCGGCTCCCCTGTCGTGAAGGCACGCTTCGGCAAGTTGATGGCGCGCATCAGTGAGAGCCGGAAGAGAGTAACGGTGAAAGGAGCGGAAGAGTAATATGAAAAATCCTTTCAAGATGTTTAAAAGAAAAGAGCCGCTCACCGATACACAGTTACTGATGACCATCACCATCGTCATATTTTTCATCATGTATCTGTCAGCGGTGTTGTTTCTCGGCGGCGGTTTCCTCCATGCGAAGCAGATCTTCGACATGCTGAATGACAACGTGAGCCTGATCATCGTGGCCTGCGGTCTTACGGTTGTTATGATCGGCGGAGGCATCGACATCAGTGTCGGCGCCGTCACGTCTCTCGTGGTCATGGCTTGTGTGTTGTTCCTCAACAGGGGTGGAAGCATTGTCGGATCGATCCTTCTCGCAATCGGCATCGGCCTTGTGTTCGGTCTGGTGCAGGGCTTCCTGATCAGCTATCTGGAGATCCAGCCGTTCATCGTGACACTGGCAGGTCTCTTCTTCGCGAGAGGAATGACGACCATCCTTTCGATCGACCCGCAGAAGTCGCAGCATAAGGCATTCAACGATCTTCGCGAAAAGAAGATCGTGAGCTCATTGCTTGGGTACACTGCCAAGAACGGAAACAAGATCCCCGCCAAGATCGAGTTGGGTGTCGTGGTTGCCCTGATCGTCGTGATCCTGATATTTGTTATGCTCAAGTATCTCCGCCTCGGGCGCAACCTCTATGCCATGGGCGGTAACCAGCAGAGCGCGCTGATGCTCGGCATCAACGTGAAGCGGACCCGCTTCCTGAGTTATGTTATCAGCGGTCTGCTGAGCGGCATTTCGGGTTACGTGTTCCTGATGCACACAGGTGCCGGCAACGCGACGAACGCAGCCGGAATGGAAATGAACGCGATCGCCTCGGCAATCATCGGCGGTACGCTGCTCACCGGCGGAGTCGGCAGCGCGATCGGAACCTTCTTCGGTACAATGAGCCTTACTACGATCAACAAGATTGTTGTTACCAGTGGTCTGAACGAGCCTTACTGGCAGAAGATCACGACCGGCGGTATGCTCTGCTTCTTCATTTTGCTGCAGAGTGTTGTTCTCGGAAGACGATCCGGGAAGAAATCCTCCGGGAAAATAAAAGCTTTCTTCCGTCGTTTCAAACGGTCGAAAGAAGAAGCATCCGCGTAAGAAGAAAACATCATCATGATCTCCTCTAAAAATTTGCCGTGGGCGCACGGCAAAAGAACGGCACCCTCTCTGCAGCGCGTCAGAGAGGGTGCTTTTCTGCGCGCTAAGCGAGAGCAATCCCGCCGCCGGAAGGACGGCGATTCTGCTTTTCATTACAGCCGGAATAGGGTATAATAAAAGGACAGAGTCGCGACGGCTCTGACAATGAGTAACAAAGCGGGGGATGAGTTATGGAAAAGGAAGCCAATGTCGAAAAGAGCAAAAAAGGCAGCCGTGGATTCCTGATCGCGGTGCTGGCCGCGGTGGTGCTTTCCCTTGCGGTCATCGTGGGAATCGGTGTTCTGATCGACCGCGATGAAAAACGAAGGGAAGAGGAGACGAAGAACAAAAAGATCGAGGATCTGACGATCAAAAGCATGGACGGGAAGGTAACGCTCACATTGTCTCAGTGTGTGTACGAGGGAGACGCGATGAGGAATGGGGAGAGTCGCAGCGGAGTGCAGTACAAAAACGCGGCTTGCGATTCCGCAGATTTGTTCTACTCGAAGGTGATCGCCGACTGTCCGTACTATTACGGGGCGTTTCAGCGGGAGGGTGTTTTTGTCCCGGCGGCTGAGACGAAGAGCATGCCTGCGGGAGCGGTCCTGTTCTTCAAGGACAACCGATGCTTCGCAATGTCATTTTCCGATACATCGAAAGTGAATTACGAAAAATACTACATTGAGTTCTGCGAGACTGTTTTGAAGGTGCATTTGGCGGACGGGGGCAACGCGTTTCTGACGTTCCCGGTCGACAGCCGCCGGCAACAGGAACTCTACGTGTCAGGGATAATGACGATCAGATACGAGGAGACGATCGGCATCAATCGCTTTGAGAATCTCGTTCAGTTCTACAGCGGGCTGGATGAGACGCAATGCTTCATCGACGAGGACGGGGCGACGATCTACGTGAGGCTGTTCCGTGCCGGTGAAAATAATACGTATGATGTCGCAAAGCTTCAGCCTTCGGAAATCGGCATCGCCATCTCATTCTGCACGGTCAATGAGGTGCGGGCACAGTTCGCGGACGCGTTCGGCGGAAAATAAATCCGCACGTGCGGCAGTTTTTTATCAAGGAGTGAAGTATGGGCACAATTCCGATGGACCGGGTTTTCGACCGGCTGGACCGCCTGAACGGGGCGGATGACGCGGAGGGCGCGAGAAAGCACCTTCTCTACTGGCTTGAGGAAGCGCGCATGGAGAAGGATGAAAGAGCGCAGCTGACTATCTGCAATGAGCTGATGGGGCAGCGGCGAATGGCCGGGGACGCGGCGGAGGCAGTGCGGTACGCCGAGGAGGCGCAGAGACTTGTGACGGAGCTTGGGCTTGAGGACACGGTGACTGCGGCGACGGTGTATGTCAACAGCGGAACGGTCTGTACGGCCTTCGGGCGGCCCGGAGACGCGATGCCTTTGTATGAGCACGCGCGGGAAATCTATGAGAAAACCCTTCCGGCAGCGGATGCACGCGTCGGAAGTCTGTACAACAATATGGCGACGTGCCTCACGCGGACGGGATCGTACGCGGAGGCGGAAACGATGTATCAAAAGGCGCTGGAGATCATGCGGCAGATCCCGCACTCCGAGCCGGAGCTCGCGGTCACGATGCTCAACCTCGCCGATCTGTACCGGGAGGCGTACGGCCTCGCGGACGCCTGCGAGCGGATTGACGACTGTGCGCAGAAGGCCCACGATCTTCTGGAGGAACCCGGGGCGGTCCGGGACGCGAACTATGCGCAGGTATGCGGAAAATGCGCCCCCGTCTTCGAGTTTTACGGCTGGTTTGTGTACGCTGAGGAGCTGCGGAAGCGGGCGGCGGAGATCTATGCAGGGAAAGGAAGTCGTTCGGAATCCTGAGGAGGACGAGCGAGCGGATACATGGTATGAAGGGATTGGAAATCGCGAGGAGCTTCTGGGAGGAGCACGGGCGCCCGATGATGGAGGAGCGTTTTCCGGAGCTGATGGACCTGATCGCTGTCGGGCTTGTCGGCGCCGGCTCGGAGTGCTTCGGGTATGACGATGACATTTCCAGAGATCACGATTTTGAACACGGATTTTGCATATATCTGCCGGACGAGGAGCGCGTGAGCAGACGGCAGGAGTTCCTGCTGGGGCGGGCGTACGAATCGCTTCCGAAGGAGTACATGGGACTTCGGAGAAGCCTCTTCAACCCGGCGGGGAGCAACCGACGCGGCGTGTTCCGGACAGCGGAGATCTATCGGAACCTGACCGGCATTGCGGAAAAGCCCGGAGACTGGAGAGCATACCTCTCCGTGCCGGACTGCGCGATGGCGGAGGCGTCGAACGGGGAAGTATTTTACGATGGACTCGGAGAGTTCAGCGCGATCCGGGAGGCGTGGCGGAACCCCACAGAGGATGTGCAGCGCAAGAAGCTGTGCGGATATCTGATCCGCATGAGCCAGACCGGCGAATACAACTATTCCCGCTGCCTGAAGCGCGGGGACGAGGCCACGGCGATGCTGGCGGCCGCAGAGTTTGTCAAGGCAGCGGCGGCAGCCTTCGGATGGGCGTACAACCGACCGACGCCGTATTACAAGTGGTGCATCCGGTTTGTGCAGGATTTTCCGAAGGGAGATATGTACGCAGGATTTCTCAGGGACGCGCTGCGTTTGCGAGGCGGAAACCGGGAGGAGAGAGAGGCTTCGGAAAATGCTCTTTCTGCCCCGGACAATCAGTATTTCATCGACGAAACCCGCGTGCTTTTACTGTCGGTGCTGCACAGGCAGGGGTTTGTTCCGGAGGAAACGGAGGATTTGCAGAAGGCCGCGTTTCTCATCAACGACGGGATACGGGACGGCGTGCTTCGAAGTCTGAGTCCGCTGGCCGCGGTGCGGCTGGAGTGACATTTTCCGTGGGATCCGGAGGATCAGATGCTTTCCGGGCTTGGTCAGAATGAAAGACGAACAAAGTGTATGGACGGATATGAATTTGAAAACGTCTGCGCGGAGTACCTGCGGGCCCACGGCTTTCGGAAGGTGCTGGTGACGCAGGCAAGCCGCGACCAGGGCGCCGACATCATAGCGCAGCGGAAGAAGGAAAAATACGCATTCCAATGCAAATACTACTCGACCCCCGTGGGCAACAAGGCCGTGCAGGAGGTCTATGCCGCTGCGGCTTTCTACGGCTGCGACTGTGCCGCCGTGATGACGAACAATACCTTCACCAAGGGCGCCAGGGAGCTGGCGGAGTCCCTCGGCGTTGAACTGATGCCGGGGATCGAGCCGATGAAGCGCCGGTTCGGAGCGCTCGACGGAATGATGGTCCTGCCGGTATTATTTCTTCTTTCGCTTCTTGCGTTCATGCTCGTGAAACCGAAACTTCCCGAAACACTGTCGTTCCTGCGGGGCGAGAGGCTCGCGTCGTACGGGAACTTGTTTTCCGCTGCGGCTGCGCTTGTGATCGTCGGCGGGTTCTTGTTCTTCCTCCGGCACGCGTTTTTGGGAATGCTTCTGTGCCTGGGCGGAGCGGGTGCCGTATGGTTTGCCGACGGGATACCCGGAGAATGGAAACACGTGCTCCTTCTGCTCGCGGCATTTTGCGCGGGATTGTGTCTCCTGCGGACGCTGGCGGCAATTCCCGGCAGGATCCGCGCGAGACGGAGACGGAAGGACGAGGAGGCTCTGGCGGCGCAGCAGGAGGAGGCGGAAGAGCAGGATGAAGAGTCTGCTTCCGCTTTACCGGAGGAGCAGAGCGCATCGGGCGAGGAAACGGATGCTCTCGGGGAGACCGATCCGGCAACGCCCCAAAAGAATGCGGCCCTGTTGTCGGAAAATGTGCTCGACGTTTCGGCGGAAGCTGCGTATCCGGAGGGAAGCGATGAGGAAGCAGGAGAGGACGGCGTAGAAACAGGGTATCAATCGGGAAGAGCCGGAGAGATTCATGGGCTCGTGAATACCGGCAGAACGGGGGACGGAACCGAAACAGAATTTTCCGAGAGTCCGGACAAGATACATCAGCGGGCTGTCCTTTACGAGCTGATCGGCATCGCCGAGAAAACGCTGATGGAGACCGACAAGCCGGCCGAGAGGGAGAGAATTCTCGCGACGCTTGAGGATGCGTACAAAATGGTACAGGAGGGATACCGTAGAGAATGAAACAGTATCACGGAGCGGGGGAGCTGGGCGACATTGGATTTGTCGTCATCTTTGCGCGATATGAGGACCAATGGGTCTACTGTCTGCACCGAAGGAGAAAGACCTTCGAGCACCCGGGCGGTCATGTGGAGCCCGGCGAGACGGCGCTGCAGGCGGCGTTTCGGGAGCTCTACGAGGAGAGCGGGATCACCGACTGCGATATGATCCCTCTGTGGGATTACGAGCAGATCTGGGACGACGGCGTCGGCAGGAACAACGGAAGGGCGTACGTGGCTGTCGTTCATTTACTCGGGGCGCTGCCGGAGAGCGAGATGGAACGGGTTGCATTGTTTGACACCGTTCCGGACAATTACACCTATGACAGGGAAGAGGAGCTCGCGGATCTTCAGAGGATTCTGTCGATCCTTTCGTCCGTGCCGACCGGCAGAAAGCACGTGGTCGTGCGGCCGTACGACGCGGCGTGGGCGAAGGATTTTGCGGATATCCGAAGAGAGCTGGAGGAGGCCCTCGGGGAGCTGGCGCTCCGCATCGAGCATGTCGGGAGCACCTCCGTGCCGGGACTTTCCGCGAAACCGATCATCGATATCGATGTGGTGATCAAAGACGCTTCGATGCTTCCGCCCGTCATTGAGGCGATGGAAACGATCGGGTACCACCATGAGGGAAACCTGGGGATCCCGGGGCGCGAAGCCTTCAAGTACGAGGGGAAGGAACACCTGCGCAGCCACCATCTGTACGTGTGCACGCAGGACTCGCCGGAGTTGCGGAGACATATCATTTTCCGTGATTTCCT
Source organism: uncultured Lachnospiraceae bacterium (assembly GCA_902795625.1). Lineage (GTDB taxonomy): Bacteria > Bacillota > Clostridia > Lachnospirales > Lachnospiraceae > ISDg. Next base: position 8,336 of record CADBLW010000006.1, read on the forward strand.
ACGGGAAAATCCTGACGCGGTACGGGAGTACAGCAGGGTGAAGGAGGAAGGTGCTGCGAGGTATCCCTACGATATCGACAGCTACATCGCGTACAAGTCGCCGTTCATCGAGGGAATTTACCGGGAACTTCATCTGACGGAGGGGTAGAAAAAAGTAAAAAACGGCACCGTAGCGGTGCCGAAAGCATAAAGAGGAAAGGTTTTTGGAGGTGTAGCATGAAGGATTTTTCGAGACTGGACAAGCTGTTGCAGGGGTTCGTGGAGCAGGGGACCAACCCCGGCTGCGCGGTGGCGGTGATGCAGGGAGATGAGCTGATCTACCACGGCGAGGCCGGGTACGCGGACATTGCATCGGGGAAGAAGGTGGACATCCACAGTATGTTCAGCCAGGCGTCCACGACGAAGCTGTTTACGTACGCGATCCTCGGGATGATCTACGAGGAGGGCAAATTCCTCTTCAGCGACCCGCTGTATTACTACCTGCCGGAGTGGAAGAACACGCGCAAATACGTGGCGCTTCCCAACGGGGAAATCACTACGGCGCCGCTTGAGAAGCCCATCACCATCCGCGACGCGGTGGCGATGATGTGCGGGCTGCCGTACTGCATGGTGCCCGCCGTGGACCCGTCGACGCCCACGCTGGCGGCCATGAGCCGGCAGATGGCGGAGCTCCTTAAGAACGGGCCCACCACCATACAGCAGGAGGTGCGCGCCATGGCGGAGGTTCCCGTGATGTTTGAGCCGGGCTCCCATTGGCTGTACGGCTTCGGATCGGAGATCACCGGCGTGTTGGTGGAAACCTTCGAGGGGAAGCCTCTTCGTGAGGTGTTCAAGGACAGGATCATCGATCCGCTGGAACTCGAGGACACGGACACCCTTGCGCGGCCGTGGAACAAAGACCGCATCGTGACGAACTACGCGAAGAAGGGACCGGGACAGTTCGAGGCAGCGGCAGGGTTCTCGTCCATGGACCCGGACAAGGTTCCGGCCGGCGCACGCCCGAACCTGCTCACCAGCGCTCACGACTTCGCGGTGTTCATGCAGATGCTCGCTAACGGCGGCACCTACAAGGGGAAGAAGTTCTTAGGCAGCGGCACTGTCGCGATGCTTCATGAGAACCAGCTCGGGCCGGTGCAGCTCGCGGATTTCGAAAATGATTACCTGGCAGGCTACGGCTACGGACTCGGGTTCCGCACATTGCTCACGCAGAAGTACGGTCACAACGGCCATCTCGGCAACTTCGGATGGACCGGCGGAACCGGCATCTGGGTGGAGGCGGATCCGGTCGAAAAATTCTCCGTGGCATACATGCACAACATGTTCCCGAACGAGGAGCTGTACCATCATCACAGGGTGCGCGCCGTCGTGAACGGAATCATGCTGTAGGCGGAAGAGAAGAGCGGAAATCATTTTCCGAAAAATGATCATGAAAGACGCAAAGAAGGGACGGGCCAGAAGCCCGTCCCATTCTCATAAGGGGGGTAGAAAAAATACTGTTTAAAGTATCAGTCAGCCTTCAATCGGGATGTATTTCTTCTCTTCAACCTTCGGCTGGTCATCCTTCTTCGGGATGGAGACGATCAGTACACCATTCTCGAATTTCGCCTTGATATCTTCCTCGGTAATCTGCTTGCCTACGTAGAAGCTTCTGCTGCAGGAACCGTAGAAACGCTCGCGGCGAAGGAACTTGCCTTCCTTGTCCTTCTCGTCGTTCTCGGACTTCTTGGTTGCGTTGATGGTCAGGTAACCGTTCTTCAGCTCAGCCGTCACATCCTCCTTGCCGTAACCCGGCAGGTCGATGTTCAACTCGAAACCGGTTTCATTTTCCTTCACATCGGTCTTCATCAGTCCGTTGTACGGACGCGCTCCGGCGTAACCGGGCTTTGCGGGTACGAAGAAATCATCGAAAAAGTCATCAAAAAGGTTTTCACCGAAAACTCTGGGCATCAACATATGTCATTCCTCCTTTGCGTGAGATAACTCACGATCTTGCTTGAAGTAACTCGGGGATCGTGTTCCCTTCGGTGTCCTAAGGACACCCCGTAAGGTCTTTCCCTTCGTTCTGACTGCATTGTATCACAACTGTTAGCACTCGTCAATAGTGAGTGCTAACAAAATTTGTGAATTATTTGTGTCTCCCTCGTTTTTAAGCATAGAAGGAGGGGATCGCACTATGAATTTTCTCTGTCTTGTGGTAAGATAGGACAGTGCGGGACACATTTTTCGATGCGCGTTGATCCCGCATTATAAAGACAATCACGGAGGTTTACCATGGCTCATTTTCTGGGAACATTCTTTTCCAAGACGCTCAGCAGGCCGGTTCATTTTACGGCGGTCCTGAGCAACGACATCGCGTACGGCGCGGAGAACAATCCGCATTATCAGAGGCCCGCGAAAAATGTATATCTGCTGCACGGCTACAGCGGCTGCGACACCGACTGGTTCACAAACGCGCCCCTCGGGGAGATCGCGAACCGGTTCAACGTGAACTTTTTTCTGCCGAACGGTGATAACAACTTCTATCTGGATCAGCCGCAGACAGGCTGCAAATACGCAAGCTACGTGGGAAAGGAATTTGTCGAGTACACCCGCAAGACCTTCGGCCTGTCGGATAAGAGAGAGGACACCTTCATCGGCGGTCTCTCCATGGGCGGCTTCGGCTCGCTGCATACGGCCTTCATGTTCCCGGAGACCTTCGGCAAGGTGATGGCGCTCTCGTCGGCGCTCATCCAGAACGGACTGTCGTTCTTCAAGCCGGATATGGAAAACGGCATGGCAAATTACGAATACTATACATGGATCTTCGGCGATCTGCAGAACGCCGCGAAGACGGACATCAACCCTGAGGTCCTGGTGCGCAACCTGAAGGAGAGCGGGGCGCAGATCCCCGACGTGTTCATGGCATGCGGCACGGAGGACTTCCTGTACCGCCCGAACTGCGATTTCAAGGCATTCCTCGATTCCATCGATGTTCCGGCGACCTACGTCACCGCTCCGGGCGTGCACGATTTTGAGTTCTGGCGCAAGCATCTGGTGACCGGCCTCACGTGGGCTCTGGAGCCGGAGAAGTTCGCGGAGGAGTTCGGAAAATAATAGTAGAAGAGTGAGAAATAGCGGGTGCCCTCGTTATGGGGAGCACCCGCTTGGCTTTTGAAGGGATTGTTTTGATGAATCAGAACTTGCCGACGGTCGTGCCGACCACGGGCAGAGCCGTGACGTCGA
>CADBLW010000007.1 GCA_902795625.1 uncultured Lachnospiraceae bacterium
AAGCCGACGGCAAGGTTGCGCACGCACAGCACCGCGCTGTCGGGAAGATCGTCCGCGCGGCCGCTGTCAATGATCGTTTCTTTCGTATCGGAAGGGCTCGTATGAGCACCGTTATCCGTCGTGTCGTCTGCTCTCGTAGGAGCGTCCGCATCCGCCGCATCCGCTGCACCGTCCGATGTGCTTCCCTCTGCCGGATCAACCGCGCAGCTCGCGCATTCCGTCCCGTACCCTGCCGCTGCCAGCTTCCTACTGACGCGGGCGCGGATCTTCGCGGGACTTCCGGTGTCGCCCTGGTTGCCGGAGTACGCGTCGCTCAGCAGCGAAACACCGAGCACCGCGAGCACGAGGATCAGACCGGGGAACAGCACCGTCCACGGCGCACTCCGCAGGTAGGACTGCCCCTCGGAAAGCATACGTCCGATGCTGGCCTTCGGCGGCTGAACGCCTAGCCCTAGGTAGCTCATGCCGGACTCCGCGAGCACGGCATTGTTGAAGCCGACAGCCATCGTCACGAGAAGCGTGGCACGGATGTTCGGCAGAATATGCACAAAGAGGATCCGGGCGTTCGAAACGCCCAGCAATTTTGCGTTTACAACGTAGTCCGACTGCAGCTGCGTGCGCACGTCGCTCCGGACCACACGCGCGATGCTCGGGACGAAGAGAATGCCGAGTGCGATGACAACATTTTTCTCAGAAGGGCCGAACACACCGACAAACACAAGCGCCAGCAGGATGCTCGGAAAAGCAAGAAGGCAGTCGTTGATGCGCATGATGACCGCGTCAAATGTGCCCCCGATGTAGCCGGCGAGCGCGCCGACGAGCGTTCCGAAAATGCCTCCGATCGCCACCGTCATCGCGCCGATCAGCACCGTGGTCAGCGCACCGTGCGCCACGCGCGTGTACACGTCGCGGCCGTAGTGGTCCGTGCCGAAGAGATGCTTCAGGGACGGGGCAAGATTTTTCGAGGCCGCATCCATCTCATCCGGCCCGTAGGGCGACAGAAACAAGCCCCCCGCGATCAACAAAACCGTCAGGAGGAGAAGCGTGCAGCCGCATATGAAATTGAACGAATGCTTCCGCTTCATCTTGTTCCTTTCCGCCGGACTGGCCGGCTATTATCACCGCAAACAAAACTTTATTTTTCGTAAAATAAATCTACTCCGTCTCGGCGCTGCTGTTATTGGCACCAACGGCTTCAACGCGCCTGCGTCCGGACATTTTTCCTGCCGTTGTCGCCTTAAACAGCAGCGGCTCCTTACGCGTTACGATCCTTACTCAGTTTCGGCGCTGCTGTTTACAAGCAGCACCACGATACCGATGTACAAAACGATCGCCTGCACGACATTATAGTCGCGGTTTGAGATAGACCGCACTAAAAGCCGGCCGAGGCCGTTCACGCCGAAAACCTGCTCCACGACAATACTGCCGGCAATGATCTCCGAAACAATGACGCCGATAAACGTCCGCACTCCCGGCAGCGCGTTCGGCAGCATGTGAAGCATCAGCACCTTCCCCTCAGTGAGGCCCTTGCTCCGCGCCGTGCGCACGTAATCCTTGCTGCGCTCCGTCAGCAGCGCGCTGCGCAAAAACCGCACGGTCATCGCCGCCTTCGGGATCGCGATCGCCATCGCCGGGAAGATCAGATAGGCGAGGCATGCGCCGATACCCTCATCGTACGAGACAAAAGCGCCCGGCAGGAACACCTTGAGCCACAAGCCGAGCACAACCGAGATTACCAGTCCCAGGAAAAATGCAGGTACCGCCATCATGGTCTGGTTGACCACCGCACCCGTGCGGTCGACGGCCGAGCCGGGGAACCGCGCATACAGAAGACCAAGCGGAAAAGCGATCACCAGGATCATCAGGATGGACAGGCCGGCCAGCAGCAGCGTGTTCGGAAGCACCTGCCACAGCAGCTCCGAAACCGGAACCTTGTATTGCAGCGACTCGCCGAAATCCCCGTGGAACACGCCGCCGAGCCAACGCCCGTAGCGCACAAGCATCGGATCGTTCAGACCCATCTCCTCCCGGAGCGCCTCCAGCGCCTCCGGCGTCGCGTTGGTACCGAGCTTCATCATCGCCGGGTCGCCGGGCAGCACCTGGAATGCCAGGAACGTAACAAAAGAGAGCGCAAGCACCGCGATCAGCACGGCAGCGCCTTTCCTGATCCACTTCATACCTGCGCCCTCCTTTCAAATTTCTATCAAACAGCGGCAAGCCGCCATCCCGGTGTCAGTTCTCCTTGTAGTACACCGAAGCCATGTCCTGGACGTACACCGGATAGAAGGTGTAGCCGGCAAGCTTCTTGTTGACTGCGACCATCAGGGACGGGCTCTGAAGGAACACCGAAGCCGCATCGTTTGCAAGACAAGCCTGCAGCTGATGATAAAGATCTACCTTGGCGTTCGTGTCAACCGTTGCCTGAGCCTCCGTGTAGAGACGATCGAATTCATCGCTGTTGTAGTTGATGAAGTTCTTGGTCGAACCGCCGACATAGTACTTCAGGATGTCGCTGGGAGCGAGCTGCGAATCGAGACCGATGATGGTCGCGTCGCAGTCATGCCCTTTGTAGACATCCGAGAGCCAGCTTGCCCACTCGATCAGCTCGATCTTCATCGTGATACCGACTTTCTTGAGCTGGTTTGCGAGAACCTCCGCCGTCTGCACATGGTACGTGTAGTTCGACGGTACCTTCACCGTGAAGGTGAAACCGTCAGCGTAGCCTGCTGCAGCGAGCAGCTCCTTCGCCTTTGCCTCGTCGTGTCCGTACAGGCTCGCGAGGCTGCCGTCGTAGTACAGACCGAAGGTCGAGTACACGCCGCTGCCGATGGCCGTGCCGTAACCGCCGTTGAGCATCTGCAGAACCTCTGCCTTGTCAACCGCGTAGTTCACCGCCTGGCGCACACGGATGTCATCGAAGGGCTTTCTCGCGTTGTTCAGGAACAGGCCCTGCACAAGGCTCATGGAGCCGACCTCGATATTGAACTGATCCTTGAGCTGCTCGGCCTGATCGACGGTCAGATACGGGAAAATGTCGATATTTCCCGCCTGCAGCTTCAGGAATGCCGCGTCCGCGCTCTCGGAGATGGAAAATGTCACCTTCGCAAGGTGAGCCTTCTCCCCGTGATAGTCCTCAAACCGCTCCATTACCAGGCTATCCATCGGCTTGTACGAGACAAACTTGAAGGGGCCCGTGCCGACCGGCGACTTCGCCTGATCCGCATAGTCCTTCGGAACGATATTGCATGTAAAATACCCGATCAGCTCGGTGTTCGGGCTTGTGAGGGTGACAGTGACCACGTCCTTGTCACCATTTTTCGAAGCAGTAATGTCGGAAATAACAGAAAACGCAGCGACAACCTGAACCTCCGGATCCGGATTCTCCAAGCGTCCTGCGCATCGATTTAACGAATATACAACGTCATCCGCCGTAACGGTCCCGCCGTTATGGAACTTCACGCCGTCGCGCAAAACGAAGGTGTAAGTCTTGCCATCCGCCGAGATCTCGTAGCTCTCCGCTACCGCGGGTACCAGTTTGCCGTCTTTGTCGGGCTTCACAAGCCCTTCGAAAATGTTGTACAAGACTTCTCTGGTTCCTGCCGCTACCGCTTTGTGAGGGTCAAGACTGTCCAAATCCTGTGTTATTCCTACCACTACCGCTCCACCTTTCGAGTTTTCCTCGGGATCCTTCGTACCGCCTTTGCACGCGCAAAGTGCAGTCATTGCGATCGCCGCGAGGAGAAAACAAGCAAAAAACTTCTTCATTCTTGCTCCTTCCCCACTTTCCAGTGGACCTTATGTGATTTTTTGCAACCCCTATCATACACTGCCGCCCCGGAAAATGCAAGTCCTTTCCGCCGGCATGCCCCCAAAACGCCCCGGATCACGCATCGGGTCTGCATCAAAAAAGGCGTTCGATGAATTAACCGAACGCCCTCTCTCCTGCAATCCCAATGCCGGAACGATCATTCCGCGCCGTTGCTCCCGCGCATCAACTGCTCCACAAGTTCCCTCTTGTTGTACAAAACGCACCCTCCGTCATGTATTCCTGCAGATCGAATTCCTGTTCCATCATTGTCTCCGTTCACGCGGATTTCCTGTTCGCCGGCCCTGTGCCTGCCGCTGCCCTCCGGGCACCTGTTCCGCCGGGTCACAGTGCCGCGACCACCGCTTCCTTCACCTTATCCAT
>CADBLW010000008.1 GCA_902795625.1 uncultured Lachnospiraceae bacterium
AATGTGCTATACTGTCGGCAGAGAGTCCGGTTTCGGACATGATGCAGGCAAATACTAACCAACAGGAGGATGTACGAGATGGGGTATCTGGAAGAGTATCGGTTCTGGTGCGAGAACCCGTATTTTGATGAGGCAACCAAGGCGGAGCTTAAGGCGATTGCCGGAGATGAGAATGAGATCCGCGAGAGGTTTTACAGAAGCCTTGAGTTCGGAACGGGCGGTCTCCGCGGTATCATCGGCGCAGGCACGAACCGCATGAATCTCTACACGGTCCGCAAGGCGACGCAGGGACTGGCCAATTTCATCCTGAAGGAAGGCGGAGCTGAGAAGGGCGTTGCGATCGCGTATGATTCGCGCCGCATGTCCATCGAGTTCAGCGAGGAGGCTGCGCTTTGCCTGGCGGCCAACGGCATCAAGGCTTACCGCTTTGAGTCCCTTCGGCCGACGCCGGAGCTGTCCTTCGCGGTGAGAGAGCTCGGCTGCATTGCGGGTATCGTCGTGACGGCGAGCCACAACCCCGCGGAATACAACGGATATAAGGTATACTGGGACGACGGTGCGCAGGTGACGCCGCCGAAGGATGCGGAGATCATCGACGAGGTGAATGCCGTCTCCGACTGGTCACAGGTACACACGATGTCGCGCGTGGAAGCGATCCGCGCGGGACGCTATTTCGTCATCGGCAGTGAGATCGATGACCGCTATATGGTGGAGCTGAAGAAGCAGGTTATCCGCGGCGACCTCTGCCGCGAGATCGGCAAGGATATGAAGGTTGTCTACACGCCGCTGCACGGCACGGGCAATCTGCCGGTTCGCCGCATCCTGAAGGAGATCGGCTTTGAGCAGGTGTATGTTGTTCCCGAGCAGGAACTTCCGGACGGGAATTTTCCGACCGTTAAGAGCCCGAACCCGGAAAATAAGGCAGCGTTTGAGCTGGCGCTTGCCCTTGCAAAGAAGGTCGGAGCGGAACTCGTTCTTGCTACGGATCCCGATGCGGACCGTCTCGGCGTTTATGCGAAGGATTCCGCAAGCGGGGAGTACAAGTCGTTCACGGGCAACATGTCCGGAATGTTGATCTGCGAGTACCTGCTGAGCCAGCGCAAGGAGCTCGGTAAGATCCATGATGACGGATTCCTTGTGAAGACCATCGTCTCCACGAACATGGCCGATCTGATCGCGAAGGAGTACGGCATCGAGCTCAAAGAGTGCCTGACCGGCTTCAAGTTCATCGGCGAGCTGATCCGTCTGTCCGAGGAGACCGGCAAGGGCCACTATGAGTTCGGCTTCGAGGAGAGCTACGGCTGTCTTGTCGGAACGCACGCGCGTGACAAGGACGCGGTGGTCGCGGTGATGATGCTCTGCGAGGCGGCTGCGTACTATCGCACCCAGGGGCTCACGCTCTGGGATCAGATGATGAACATTTACCGCAAATACGGGTTCTTCCGCGAAGGCATCGAGACTCTCGAGCTGAAGGGCTTTGAGGGTGCTGCGAAGATCGCGCAGATGATGGATGCGATCCGCGAGAATCCGCCGAAGCAGCTCGGTGATTACAAGGTCACGGAGTTCCGCGACTACGAGAAGGACGTTGTCATCGACATCGCCACCGGTGAGAAGAGACCGACCGGACTTCGCCGCTCGAACGTGCTGTACTTTGATCTCACGGACAATGCGTGGGCGTGTGTGCGGCCCTCCGGAACCGAGCCGAAGATCAAGTTCTACATGGGCGTGAAGGGCACTTCCTTCGAGGATGCAGACGCGAAGCTTGCAAAGCTGGATACGGCTCTGATGGAACTTTCCAAATGATGACTGATTGAAAAGGGATATTTGAGAGAGCGCTAATCTCGGCGTTTTCTAATTGTTTCCTGTAGAAATGTACAATTTTTTATAACCCTCTTGTGATACGATGATTGCGCATACCACGAAGGGAACAACGCACGGTCGTGCCGGCTTCCGGTACGGCCGTGTATGAGTATTATGAAACAGATTTTGTATTTACAACCTGTGCTTCGGGAACGCCTCTGGGGCGGAACGAGACTTGCGGAATTCCGGTATCAGCTGCCGTCTGACCATGTCGGTGAGTGCTGGGGTGTGAGCGCCTATCCGGACAGCTGCTGTGTCGTTCGAAACGGCATTTACGCAGGGCGTCGTCTCGATGATCTGTGGCGTGAGGAGCCTGCGCTGTTCGGACGGACGGATACGACGCAGGATTTTCCGCTGCTGATCAAGATCATCGATGCGCACGACGACCTGAGTATCCAGGTGCACCCGGACGACGAGTACGCGAGGATCCATGAGAACGGAGCATGCGGAAAGACGGAATGCTGGTACGTGCTCGACGCGGAGCCGGGAGCGACGATCGTCATCGGCCATCACGCGAAGGACAAAGAGGAACTGTCGCAGATGATCCATGACGGGCGGTTCCGTGACCTGATCCGTGAGGTGCCGGTCAAGGCCGGGGATTTCTTCCAGATCGAGCCGGGGACCGTGCATGCCATCAAGGCGGGTACGATGGTCCTTGAGACGCAGGAGAGCAGCGATGTCACCTACCGTCTGTACGACTACGACCGTCTTCAGGACGGAAGAAAGCGTCCGCTGCACATCGAGCAGAGCATCGATGTGATCCGCACGCCGTTTGAGCCGAAGGAGATCCGTCCGGTCACGTGTTCCATGCCGGCGGCGAGGCTGACGAAGTATTTTGACTGCAGGTTTTACACGGTTTATAAGCTGGATGTCGACGGTTCGGCGGATGTTCCGCTGTCCGGAATGTTCCACACGATGAGCGTGATCGAGGGAGAAGGTTATCTCGACGGAAGCCGCGTTGAGAAGGGTGACCATCTCGTGCTTGCCGCGGATTACGGCAGCATGCATGCGGTTGGAAGGTTTACGGCCATCGTGACGAGAGTCTGAGGGAGAATATGGTTTGAATGAGTGCACCCCGCGGGCGGTTCCCGTGGGGTGCAATTTTACGTTGACGAGGGCAGTTTCCGAAGGACGTATTTTACGCTGCTGAGGGTATACGGGGAGCGCAGCAGACTGCGGGAATGCGCGGAACGCATTTTTCACGTTATTGCAACCGTTATTTCACTGAAATTACACATTTCCGCGGGGAAACGTTGTTGGAAATCAAAAGGTTATTTGCTATAATAATTCGGGTTTGCGTTCACGCCGATCCAACCGAACAATAAAACGGAGGTGCAGCATGAAGACCGATATTCAAATCGCGCAGGAAGCAAAGATGCAGCCGATCTGGGAGGTTGCGAAGAAACTGGACATCGACATGGATGACCTGGAGCTGTACGGAAAATACAAGGCGAAGCTCTCGGATGATTTTCTGAAGTCCCTTGAAGGCAGACCGCAGGGCAAGCTTGTTCTTGTGACGGCCATCAATCCGACGCCGGCAGGCGAGGGAAAGACGACCACGACGGTCGGTCTCGGCGAGGCACTCGGCAAGCTCGGAAAGAAGGCGGTGATCGCACTCCGTGAGCCGTCACTCGGACCTTGCTTCGGAATCAAGGGCGGCGCGGCAGGCGGCGGATATGCGCAGGTCGTTCCGATGGAGGACCTGAACCTTCATTTTACGGGTGATTTTCATGCGATCACCTCGGCAAACAATCTTCTGGCGGCAATGCTTGACAACCACATCATGCAGGGAAATGCCCTCGGCATCGACCCGAAGCAGGTTGTGTGGAAGCGCTGCCTCGACATGAACGACAGAGCCCTCCGCAACATCGTCATCGGTCTCGGAAAGAAGTCCGACGGTGTGGTGAGAGAGGATCATTTCATTATAACGGTGGCGTCCGAGATCATGGCAATCCTTTGCCTGGCGGATGACATCGCCGATCTCAAGAGACGTCTCGGCAGGATCATCGTGGCTTACCGCTACGACGGAACGCCGGTGACCGCGGCCGATCTCAAGGCGGTCGGTTCCATGGCGGCTCTTCTCAAGGACGCGATCCGTCCGAATCTGATCCAGACCATCGAAAATACACCCGCGCTCGTGCACGGCGGACCGTTCGCCAACATCGCACACGGCTGCAACAGCGTGCGCGCGACGAAGGCGGCGCTCTCACTCGCTGACTATGTCATCACGGAGGCCGGTTTCGGCGCTGATCTCGGCGCGGAGAAATTCCTCGATATCAAGTGCCGTATGGCAGGGCTGAAGCCGGATGCCGTTGTGCTCGTTGCAACGGTACGCGCACTCAAGTACAACGGCGGCGTTCCGAAGACGGAGCTCGGCACGGAG
>CADBLW010000009.1 GCA_902795625.1 uncultured Lachnospiraceae bacterium
ATGAAGAAACCGGAGTACGCAGCGGGCGTCACGGCGATCTATCGCCGCTGGCTCGACCGGCTTGCGGAGCTCGGGTTTGATGAATATGAGAAATACCTCGCGAAACACGCGCAGGAGATGGCGGACGATGTCGCGGCACTCGCGGAGATCTACAACCGCGGAGGATTTTGCGACGGATACGTGTTCGGCACCAAGGGCAAGGATATGCTCTGTGCGGACCGTCCGAACCACACCGGCGTTGTTGTGGGACACGGAACGGTCGAGGGCGGCCCGAAGCCGGCGGCGGTCATTACGTACCGCGAGGAGATCGGACCGGAAGAGGTTCTGGAGCTGCGTTCACCGACTGGCTTTGTGTGCGGCGAGGTGACGACGCCGAAGGACATGTCGCGGTTTGACCCCGCGAAGCCGGTGGCGATCCACTGGAACCCCGCCTTCGGGCGGATGCCGAAGTCCGTGGAGGTGTTCCGGACGAAGAACGGAACGCTCCTGAATGAGATCCGGGAGACATTTCTTCTGTCCCGGCGCGATATCCCCGTGTGCGGCACGTTCCGAGCGGCAGCGGGAGAGCCGATCCGGCTCACGGTGACGGATGAGCAGGGGCGCGCCTGTGTGACGGTGGAAGGCGACGTGCCCGAGAACGCGGTGCAGAGCGCGGCGGACGCGGAGCAGGTGCTTGCGAAGCTTCGACGCACGGGCGGCTCAGGGTACGAGTGGAGCCAGCTGTCCGCCGATGTTGCGGACGGATTGTTCATTCCCGTTTCGAAGCTCAACGAGCTTCGGCGTGAGGCGCTTGCGGCCTACGAGGAAGCCGTGGTGCGGGAGTGGAGACGGAGCATCCCGCAGTGGGCGAGAGATGAGGAAGATATTATTGCGGAACCCGTGAAGGCGGAGTTGACAGAGAATGACCCGGCGGAAGCGGAACGGACGAATGCTTCAGAAATCGGTACCGGAAATGCCGGGACTGCTGATCCGAACGGGAAAGACACTGACGAGTCCGGCCCGGACCAGCCGGAGCTTGAGGAAAATGACACGGAACCGATCACGATCGATGCGAAAAGCCTTACCGACCTGCGCTGCGCGGTGTGTGTGATGACGCCGGAGCAGACGGAGGCGGCGGTGCGAGGCAAGGTCGTGACGGATCTGTTTGTGGATATGGAAGGAGCCTACGAGGCGTGTCTCCACATTTTACGCGCGGAGAGAGGCTTCGGAGCGGCAAAGCATCTGTCGGTGAGCATCGTGCTGCCGCGCGTCTGCAAGGGCGAGCAAAGAGCTCGGATGCTTGCGGAGGTTGAGAGGCTTTTAGAGGATCCGCTGATCGACGGTGTGATGGTTCGCACCCCTGACCAGCTTGCCATGGCGGAGACGTGGAAAGAAAGACGTCCGGAGCTTGTGATCCACGCGGACAGCACGCTCTACCTGATGAACGAAGAAGCCGTCGAATGGCTTCGGGAGCAGGGCGTTGAACACGGCACGGTGTCCGTGGAGCTGCGCCGGAGCGAGATCACGACGGAGATGGCAGCGGGATCGTGGATTACGGTCTATGAGCGCTGCCCGCTGATGGTTTCCGAGCAATGCGTGCACAGAACGGTGTTCGGCAGCGGCAGCTGCGGAAAGAACGCGACAGGAATACTGACGGACATGGAGGGCAAGGAGATGCCGGTGCAGAGCGTGTGCCGGTATTGCCATTCGGTTTTATATAACGCGCACGTCACCTCACTTCTTACGGTGGCGGCCGAGGTTCTGCAGAAGGAACCCTACGGGGTTCGTGTCAACTGCCAGGCAGAGACGCGGCGGGAGCTGGACACGGTACTGCGAACCCTCGCCGACGCGCTGTCGGGCGCAGCGGTTTCGGAACCGCTCACGGGAGTGCAGTACACGAAGGGACACTGGAGACGCGGCGTCGAGTAGCGGCGAAACGGCAATAGTGTTATCGGAAGCACGGACCGTACAGCGGCGGAGCGGGAATATCTGTTGTAAGTTTTTTCGGCTGAGACAAAGGAGAAAGGACGGATGAGTGACTTGCTGGATCGGGCGATTGCGATCGCGATGGACGCGCACAGGGATCAGAAGGACAAGGCGAACCGTCCTTATTTTCTGCATCCGCAGGCGGTGGCTTCCTTCGTTGATACGGAGGAGGAGAAGATCGTAGCGTATCTGCACGATGTGATGGAGGATCATCCCGATTACATGCCGGAGAGCGGCTTCCGTGAGCTCTTCGGGGACCGTGTGACGGACGCGCTGTTGCTGCTCCGCCATGACCGCGATGACTCCTACGCGGAGTACATCGAGAAGATCCGGAGGTCCAATAATCGCCTTGCGATCCGCGTGAAGCTTGCGGACCTTCGCCACAACACGGACGTCTCCCGCGGGATCACGATCACCGACCCGGAGGAGCGCGACCGGTTTTACGCCAAGAGAAACGAGAAGGTGCAGACCTGCTACATGCCTGCAATCCGAAGCCTGAGCGAGCAGCTGCGCGCCATTGACGAAGCGGATCATACCGCGGGCGGCGTACAGGCGGAGAGCAGTGAAGCGGAAGCCCCGGCAGGGGAGAAAGCAGAATAACTCATTTTCCGAAGAAGGAATCGGAGCTTCCGAAGATAAGGCTTGCAAATCCACGGCAATGGGCGTATACTGAACCCAATGTAATACACCAATAGACAGGGGGTCTTGCTTATGGTTGAGGCTACTAGCTGTGGTGGTGTTGTTATTTTCAGAGGGAAGATCCTTTTGCTTTATAAGAATTATAAGCACAAGTATG
>CADBLW010000010.1 GCA_902795625.1 uncultured Lachnospiraceae bacterium
GACATTGCCGCCGAGATGAACATCTCGAAGGCTTCCGTCAGCCGTGCCCTCGGGCGTCTCAAGGACGAGAACTGCCTCATCATCGACTCGAGCGGCCGCATTGCCTTCACGGAGAAGGGCCGCGGAATCGCGGAGAAGATCTATGAGCGCCACCGGGTGCTCTCCGAGATGCTGGTCTCCCTCGGCGTGAGCCCCGATGTCGCCGCGGAGGATGCCTGCCGCATAGAGCACGACATCAGCGACGAGACGTTCCGGTGCATCAAGGAGCACCGTGACAAAATGAGTAAAAAATGAATCGCGCAGAATTCTGTCAACCAATCAAAAAGCAAACAGATCGGCAGAACCGCCTCCTTGAATCACTGGACAACTATTCTATTACATGACATCAGCATTACACCCCGAAGACAGCTTATGTTGCCGCGTCGTCCAATCATCAAATTGGACAAACCTTGTGCTGTTTACATGCGGTGCAAACACCTCTTTCGCCATTGGTCCATAGACCAACACTACTGATGGCTCTATTGTTTCGATCATCTCATCAAGCCCTGCAGATAAATGATACCGATCTTCTCTGGTCTTTGAGCACCCATATGTGCCGATAGCTACTATGCTTCCTTTCTCGACTCCAAGGAAGGCAATCTTCTCAGGAAAATATTGTGTAGTATATGTATACTCATTTCCCCACCGAACCTGAGGGATTACATATAGCCCCTTACTTTGAAAATATGCTCCGATTGCTCGATTACGGTATATATTCGCCAATTGGACTGCCAGAGGTGCATCACGATATAACGAGCAGTCCGGACTAATAACCGCCCCGAATCTTGCAAGATCAGATACATACACATCCGGTGCACGTATGACATCTGAAAAATTTATGTCCATTTCATAAAAGCCAACCGCACTATCACAAGAATCTGCAATATTACGTTGTGAAAACGGTACAATGGCTTTCGGGATGACAAGTTCAGAAGGCGCTTTAATAATCGGAATTCCGAGCGGCAATTGAAAAACTGCATCCTTAACCAACCAAGACTCACAACCATCATCAATAATTGCTTTCTTCTTTTGTCTTCTCATCTCTCACGGTCTCCTGTTCCTATCATTCCAATCTCTATTTCCAAGTCCTTTTTCAACGCCTCACACTTCTTTAACACAACCACCGGTTGCTTCGGTTCCCTCGCTAGTTTGACCACAAAACAATGCTTATGAATCGGACAAAAACGTGGACATCGATATACAATTCCTTGGTTTTTCACTTCCAATCTCCTTTGTGTTAGTCGTTCGCTTATTTCTAACTTTCATGTAAAATAACAATGTACAACCTCAATACTTATGCGGAAATCTTGGCGTAACTTTGAACAATGCGTCCACTTGTTTTAACATTTGAAGTACAGCCATTGTTTCATCAGCAGTCAAGTCCCTCATCTCGAATCCCTCGAGAAGCTTCTTCCGCGCTTCCACAACCGAACACCTGCAGGTTTTGGCAATCGCTTTTACTTTATCAACATTCAAGTCACGATCACCATTTACCAGCACGCTGTATTTTTGCCTGTCAAATTGTAATGGATGTGCGCATGTCGTTACAATATCCCAGCCGCATTTGGGACACTTAACGCCGCTGCTTTTCCCCTCTGAAATCGTTTCCAGCTTATCGTATCCGCAACGTTCGCACTTAATCATTTTTTCCTCCTTTTCGGGTAAAACATTACAAAATCGCCCATCTTCGTTTTGTCCGGGACAAGTTTGCGCCGTTCTATTTTTCCTGCTGCTACAAAGTAATTGCCACGCCAGTCCGCCCAAACCAACTCCGTTGGTGCTTTCACCGGAACGCCGAGTCGATCTGCCAATCCTTGTGCAAAACCATGCGCTATTTTTCCTGTGTCACAGGACAACAGCCTAACTGCCCTACGATCAATAATAACGGTCCCTTTGCGATATAGCTTAAGACTCGGAACCATTCCTTCGACATATGGGTTACTTGGCCAGACATATAATTGTGATGTTTTTAGCACCGCAGCACCCAAAACAGACCTGTCCGGCGTGAGATAGTCTATGGCAATACGGGCTCCAACCAAGTCAATCACATCGTAGACATCCACCGCTTTGGGCTTTGTTAGCCTTGTTTCATCATATCGTCTGTTTAAGTCATCTGCGATACACTCCAATTCTCTTTTTGAATATACGCGGTAATCCACGGCTTACTCCTGTTGTTTTCTCTTTTCTTCCAACATTTGAATAATTTTTTCCCACTCTTTTTCTCCGGCCCCCATATCGCGCGCAATACGCAACGCAACGCGAGAACTCGTATTCTCCATAATATAATCTGCAATATCCGGGGAAACAAGGTTCTTCTTGTTTCCCGCTGCAAGATCAAACAAGTGGTTTGTCTCGTCTTGTGTTAGATGTAACGCTTCAGAAATCTTATAAATTTTTTCTTTCTCCGGAGGATAACGGTGATTGTTTTCAATATCGCTCATATATGCAGGTGCAATCTCTAATATCTCCGCAAGCTTTCGCAGGTTAACATGAGCTGCCAATCGTTTCTCCCTAACATAGTCACCAAAATTCTCTGCCATAATACATACCTCTTCCTTCCAAATCCCTATTTGATTGTCACAATTCCGTTCGCTGTTCGCGAATTTCTAACACGCGTTTATCATAATACATTTAAATCTCTCTGTCAAGCATATTAATTTCTCAATCATCTTGATTTCTGCAGCAAGTTTGCCGATTAACATAAAAAACGCCGGGACAATTATCTCAATTGCCCCGGCAGTTGGTTCATTTTTTAGCTGTTTTGTCTCGTCACTCCTCGTCCAGCACGATATCCGTAACTTCGGGTGCCGCCTCGGGCTCGATGCCGAACAGCGCCTCGAACTCCTCGCGGGTGATGCGCTCCTTCTGGAGAAGCAGCTCGGCACACTTGTCGAGGATCTCGCGGTTCTCGCTGATGATGCGCTTCGCTTCCGCGTAGCACTCCTCGATGATGCGGCGAACCTCGTCGTCGATGCGGTTGGCCACCGACTCGCTGTAGCTCTTCGTGTGACCGTAGTCGCGTCCGATGAACACCTCGTCCTCATCCGTATCGTAGTTGACAGGTCCGATCAGCTCGGAGAAACCGAACTTCGTCACCATGGCGTTGGCCATGTGTGTCGCCTGCTTGATATCCTGGCTCGCGCCGGTGGTGATGTCGGCGAGCACAAGCTCCTCCGCCACACGGCCGCCGAGGCTTACGATGATCTCCTGCAGCATCTCGCCGCGGGTGCGGAACATCTCGTCCTCGCCCGGGAGCGGCATCGTGTAACCCGCCGCGCCGGTTCCTGTCGGAATGATGGATACGGTGTAAACCGGTCCGACATCCGGAAGCACGTGGAACAGGATCGCGTGACCGGCCTCGTGGAAGGCGGTGATGCGCTTCTCCTTGTCCGAGATGATACGGCTCTTCTTCTCCGTACCGATGCCCACACGGATCAGCGCGCGCTTGACATCCTCGTAGTTGATGAAGGCACGTCCTTCCTTCGCGGCATTGATCGCCGCCTCGTTCATAAGGTTCTCAAGATCGGCTCCGGAAAATCCTGCCGTCGACCTTGCGATATGCTCCAGATTGACATCCTCGCTGAGAGGCTTGTTGCGCACGTGTACGCGCAAAATCTCGAGACGGCCGCGAACATCGGGACGACCGACCATGACCTTGCGGTCGAAACGGCCCGGACGCAGGATCGCGGGATCGAGAATATCCACGCGGTTCGTCGCGGCCAGAACGATGATGCCTTCGTTGACGCCGAAACCGTCCATCTCAACGAGGAGCTGGTTCAGCGTCTGCTCGCGCTCGTCGTGACCGCCGCCTAAGCCGGCGCCACGGCGTCTCGCCACGGCATCGATCTCATCGATAAATATGATACAGGGTGCATTTTTCTTCGCCGTTCCGAAGAGATCACGGACACGGGAAGCACCGACACCGACAAACATTTCCACGAAATCCGAACCGGAGATTGAGAAGAACGGAACGCCCGCCTCGCCGGCAACCGCCTTCGCGAGGAGCGTCTTACCTGTTCCGGGAGGTCCCTCCATCAGGATACCCTTCGGGATACGCGCGCCGACGCGGATAAACTGTTTCGGGTTCGCGAGGAAGTCAACGACCTCCTGCAGCTCCTCCTTCTCCTCCTGCAAGCCCGCGACATCCTTGAAGGTTATCGGGTTGTCCTTGCCGTCGGTCATCTGTGCGCGGCTCTTGCCGAAGTTCAGCACCTGCGAGTTGCTGCCTCCGCCGAGGGAATGCCCGAGCACCATGAACACGAGGATCACCGCGATCAGGATCACGAGATACGGGAACACCAGCGTCCAGAACCAGCTCGGTTTGTCCACTTCGGTGATGATTACCTCTACGCCCTCGGCCTCCGCCTTCTCCTCCACCCGGACGATGTCCGCAGCGTTGAACGAGCGGATCTGTCCGTTGTTGAGAAGCACCCGGACCGTACCGGTGGGGACTTCCTCGTTGGGGATAATGGTAACTGTCTTCACATTGCCCTGTTCCAGCCATTCGCAGAACTGCTTGTAGGAATACTGTTCCTGATTGCGGTCCGCGTAGGAGGAATAGATCATGCCGATGAAAAATATGCTGAGGAGCATCAGATAAAACGCGACTCCTCTCATCGATCTGGTTCTCTTCATTCAGTCTCTCCGTCTTCCTTGGTAATGCTCAATTTGCCGATAAACGGCAGCGCGCGGTACTTCTGGGCGTAATCCAGCCCGAAGCCCACGACAAATTCATCCGGGATCTCAAACCCCGTGTAATCAACCTTAACATCCGTCACACGGCGCGACGGCTTGTCCAGAAGCGTGCACAGCCGAAGCGATTCCGGCTGGCGGCTCTTCAGCATCTCCAGCAGAAACTCAAGCGTTCTGCCGGAATCCACGATGTCCTCCACAACGATCACATGCTGCCCGCGAATGCTCTCGTCCAGGTCCTTGACGATGCGCACGCGCCCCGAGCTCTCCGTGTCGTCGCCGTAGCTCGACACCGACATGAAATCCAGCTTGATCGGAAGATCGATCCTCTTCGCAAGCTCGGTCGTGAAAAATACACTTCCCTTGAGAATGCACACGAGCTTCAGTTCGCAGCCCTCATAATCCGCCGTTATCTGCTCCGCCATCTCGCGAACCCGCGCAAGAAGACGTTCCTCCGGAATCATCACACTGACCGTTTCCATGGATTTTCTCCTTTTGTTTGCGATTGCCTTCGGTTCTTTACAGTGTCAATTGACACCATTTACGATTCCTTTTCCTCCACGGTGATCACCAGCACACGCTGCGTGTCATCCGTCACACGGTAGGCTTCGCTGCTGCGGACGCCGGGGATCCAGATTACTGCGCTCTCATCCGCGGTAAGGATGATCGGAAGCGCGTCCCGCTCCGCGCGCGGCACCTTGCGGTTGACAAACACGTCCTGCACGGACTGCGTATGTCCGTCGAGGGTCACCGTGATCCTGTCACCCGGCCGCCTGGTACGCACGACGCAAGCCTTGCCCATTGTATCATAATCAAACCATTTCGTATAGGGATTGTCCGGATTTTTAACGCAATCTTCACGATTGCGGACCGCGAACGTAAACACCCTCGTCCTGGCTCCGAAAAATGTCACCTTCACACCGCGCTCCAGCTCCCTGCGCGCGATCTCATGTCTTCCGTCAAAGGTTTCCTTCTCCCCCTTCGGGTGAACGCTCTGATACCCGCGCACCAGCGTCACGCCGTACGGGAACGTTGCCTCCGCGGAAACGCTGCTCTCGCAGAGCCGCTCCACCATCTCCGCGTGCTCGTCCTTCAGGTTCTTCCTGCGCCCGCACACAGCCGTCAGGTAGCGCATCGCCACCTCGCCGCGCAGCGCGTAGGGAAGCGCGAGAAATCCCGCGGCATCCAGCTCGTGCTGTCCGCGCGTATTCCCTGCGGAACTATCTTCACTGGCCGTCGTCTCGTCCCATCCGCGGTACAGGCGGCGGAATTCCTTCTCCGCAAACTCCGAAAGCAGCTGCCAGGCAGCCGTCAGATGCGCACCCGCCGCCGCGATATGCTCTCCGGCGCGGGGATTGAGCTCCGCAAGAAGAGGCATCACTCGGTTGCGCAGCGTGTTGCGCTCGCCCTCCGACTCATAGTTTGTCGCGTCCTTGCAGTACTCCACGCCGCGGCGCCGAAGCTCCTCAAGGATATCATTCTTGTCGATGGACAGCAGCGGACGGATCAGATGGATCTCCGGGTCGGAAAATGGCGTGCTGTCCACAGCAATTCCCGTGAGGCCGCGCAGTCCGCTGCCTCGCACAAGGTGCATCAGGATCGTCTCCGCGTTGTCATCCGCGTGATGGGCCACAGCGACGCGCGTTGCTCCGACCTCTGCGGCGACCTCCGCGAAGATGCGGTATCTCTCCGTCCGTCCTGTCTCCTCCACTCCCGTGCCGCGCTCCGCGGCAAGAGCCGGTATATCTATGTGGACGCTGCGGAACGGAATGTTCCACCGTTCGCACGTCTCCTTGCAAAACGCCTCGTCGCGATCGGCCGCCTCACCGCGGATCTCATGGTTGATATGCACCGCCGTGAGGGACAGCGAAAGCTCCTCCGCAAGTTCCTTCAATAACAAAAGAAGACACAGCGAATCGCTGCCGCCGGAAAATCCCACGACAACTCCGGTTCCCTGCGTCAACAGTTGTTTCCGCTCCACAAGTTCACGAACTCTTCTAAGCGCCTCAGTTTCCATATGGCCCTCCGTTCTCCGGCGTTCAGTCTCCCGCGGGTGTCGCCGTCGGCGTAACTCCGTCTGCCTCCTCCGCGCGGAACAGGATCTCATCCTTGTAGACAAGTCCCAGCACCTCGCGCGCAACCTCCTCCATGTAGCCGCGCGTCTTGACGTAAGCGCGGTATTGCTCGATCTCCTCGGAGCGGGCTTCCTCCTGCGCTTTCAGGCGGATCAGCCGCTCTTTCTCCTCCAGTTTCTGCCGGTAATCGTCCTGCGCGCCGTGCAGTGCGATAACGCACGCCGCTCCGATCCCTCCGACCAGAACAAGGAGGATGAGCACCGAGAGAGCTCTCTTGGCAAGCATGTGTTTTTTCGGAACAATCCCTTTCTTCATAACGCCCCCTGCGTCGCGCTACAGATAGCGAAACAACTCCTTCGCATCATCTTTGCGTACGGTCTCCGTGACCGAGACCACCTCTACCTTAACATCTTTGTTGCCGAAACCGATCTCGATGACATCGCCGACCTTCACCTCGAGAGAGGCTCTTGCGACCTTGCCGTTCACCGAGACGCGCCCGGCGTCGCAGGCCTCGTTGGCAACCGTCCTGCGCTTGATCAGCCGGGATACTTTCAGATATTTGTCGAGTCTCATAAGTAACCGTCCATTATGAACAATGGGCCGGTCAGTAACCGACCGGCCCATGATGTCTTCTTTATGCAACAAGGCACCCGTTAACAATTATTTCTTTTTCTTCTTGTTAACAGCATCCTTCAGAGCGCTGCCGGCCTTGAACTTCGGCTGCTTGGAAGCCTTGATCGTGATCGTCTCCTTGGTAAGAGGATTGCGGCCCTTGCGAGCAGGTCTCTTGTTAACTTCGAAGGTACCGAAACCTACGAGGACAACCTTCTTCTCAGCTACGAGCGTCTCAGTAACAGTACCGATGAACGCATCAACCATCTTCTTAGCGTCTTCCTTCTTAACGCCGGCCTTCTCAGCAATAGCAGCAACCAATTCTGTCTTATTCATTACGTGATTCCTCCTGTGAAAATTTTATCTCCATGACGTGCGTCGACGGCATAATGCCTTA
>CADBLW010000011.1 GCA_902795625.1 uncultured Lachnospiraceae bacterium
ACCGCAAATACTGTAAAACAGTAAAGCGTTGTGATACAATATAGGAAGCATTCTCTGGGGGGAATATCATGAGTACGAATCGAGGAAAGAGGAGAACGGCGCTGATCATTCTGGTATTGCTGCTGTGCTGTGCGAATATTTTCCTTGCCCGTCTTTACGAGAAGCGGTATCGGGAGAAGGGGGATCCGTTTACTACCACCGTCGCAATTAACGAGGATGGGACTTTGGATGTGATCCGCACCACGCCGAAGGAGGATGAAGGCGGTTGGGACAACGACGATTACATGGCTCTCTTTTTTGCCTGCGGCGCAGTGTATAATATGGTTGCCGTCGGCGTTTACTCCGTGGCGTTACTGCGGGATAAGAACATTATGATCCAACAGCGTGAGGTTGCGGAAAGTTTTGGGATTCTCTTCGTCATCTCCGCGCTTTCCGTGCTGGGCGGCTTCAAACTGCTGGACAGGGGTGAGAATATGCTGAGAATCCTCGCGATGATGACGGCCGTCAGCGGGGCAATCATCTGTTTCCGCTTGGAGTATCTGGCCAACAAGCAGACCGCTTTGCTGCCGGTTCAGGAGAAGATCGATGAAAAGCCGGGTAAGAAACTCGAACAGGAGCTCGAGGAGGAAGAGAACGAGAGATGGTTCCGGGAGCATACCCGCAATGTTCGTTAGACGGATCGGCTGCGTGAACGTGCTTGAATAATTAGGAAAATGCTGATCCAATCAGCGTTTCCTTAAGAAGGTAACAGCGAGAGTTCGCATGGGAAAGAGGTGTAGGCACTATGGATTTTCAGGCATTTGTCGACAGTATTGACGCGATGACCTGCGTCATTTCCGTTGAGATGTTGGACAACGGGCATTACGGCGACATTCGTCTTGTTGCGGGCAACAAGGCGTATGTGAGCTCCATCGAGACGGTGTGGGACGGACCGCAGCTGATGAGCAACAAGTTCGTGCCGAACAGCCTGTATCAGAATTATTTTCCGCAGGATCTGAATTTCGAGACGATCTGTTACCGCGCGGCGGTGGAGAAGATCCCGGTGCACACGTATGTGCATCCGGCGCGTTTTGACTTCTGGTTCAACCTGTTCCTGCTTCCCCTGAAAAATGAGGGGAACATGTACTACTGCACCTACACGCAGGAAGTGACGCAGAAGGCTGACACGGCGAAGATGGCGAGCATCTCCCAGGACACGGCGACGGCGGTGCTCGGCACCTGTATCAAGCTGTACGGAGCGCAGGATTTTACGGAGACCATGCAGGAGGTGATCAAGGATATCCGTGCGCTGTGCGGCGCGTGGTCCTGCACGATCCTCCTGACCGATCCGGAGACCAGAACCTGCCGGGCGCTGGCGGAGGACCGGGAAAATCCCGATGCGCGCGCGTCCCTGGCGGCGACGCTGGATATGTACCCCGATTTCTATGACATCACGGAGACCTGGGATGACACGATCGGCGGCAGCAACTGCCTGATCGTGAAGAACAGTTCCGACATGGAGTATGTGAAGCAGAAGAACCCGCGCTGGCACGAGACACTGGTCGCGAACCATATCACAAGCATCGTGCTCTTTCCGCTGCGCTCCGGCAACAATCTTCTCGGCTACATGTGGGCGACGAACTTCAACACGGACAGCGCGGACAAGATCAAGGAGACGCTGGAGCTGACCAATTTCTTCATTGCGTCCACGGTGGCTAACGACCTGCTCTTAAAGCGGCTGAAGATCATGGGCTCCGTGGATATGCTCACGGGCGTCCTGAACCGTAACGAGATGAACAACCGCATTGACCGGATCAGCAAGGGCACAGACCGTGTGAAAGACATCGGCATCGTCTTCGCCGATGTCAACGGCCTCAAATGCATCAACGATGACAAGGGCCATATCTCGGGCGACGAGCTCCTCAAGAACGCGGCGAACGTGCTGATCAAGGTCTTCGGCAACAACGACATCTACCGCGCCGGCGGCGATGAGTTCATGATCATCGTTCCGGACACGACGGAGGAGAAACTTGAGGAGATGGCGGAGCAGGTTCGCGTGAGCAGCCTCGGTTTCGACCGCGCGAGTTTCGCGGTCGGCTGCTGCTTTGTCAAGGATTCCAAGGACATCTTCACCGCGCTGCATCTCTCGGACGAGAGAATGTACGTGGACAAGGAAAAATACTACGAGAAACATCCGGAACTGAAACGGTAATCGGGAGGTCGCGGAGCGCATATGGAAATGTTGCTAAAATACCTGCTGGATCTGATGCTTGCGCTGAGCGGCATCGGTGCGGCGTTTGCCGTGCTGGTTCTCCTCTCCAAGGCTCTCTCGAGGAGAAGACGGCTGGTGATCGTCATCATCGAACTGTCCGCCACGTTCCTGCTGTTCTTTGACCGTCTCACATACATCTATGACGGGGACGCGAGCCGCTTCGGAACGGTTGTTGCGCGCGTGGGCAATATCGTGGTGTACATGCTCACACAGTTCATCATATTCGCATTTATCCATTATGTCATGAACATCATCCGCGAGGATCGGAAGATGAAGATCCCACGGGTGCTGCGGTTTTTGTGCGCCCTCACGTTCGCGGGCATACTGCTCGTTTTCGCGGGTTTATTTTCCACTTACCTCTATTACTTTGAGGAAGGCAATATCTACCACAGAGGACCTGGGTACCTTCTCTGTTATGTTATCCCGGGCATCACGACCGTGGCGATGGTGTGGTTTGTGATCGCGTATCGCAAGCACTTCAGCCGGACCATCTGCCTGTCGCTTCTTCTGTTTCTGCTCGGACCGGTGGCGGCGGCGATCGTGCAGTATTTCCTCTACGGGCTGCCGCTTCAGAACATCACGATCGCGATCATGTCAATCCTGGCGTACATCTTTGCCTACCTCGACATCAACGATAAAGTCGACAGAGCCAACACCATTAAGATCGAGCACCTCGAGGAGCAGAGAAAGCTTTCGCAGCGTCTGTTTGAACAGATCGCGAACGTGCTCGCGAGCGCGATCGATGCGAAGGACGAGTACACAAGAGGCCATTCCCACCGCGTCGCCGAGTATTCGGAGAAGATCGCGCGGGAAATGGGCAAGAGCGAGGAGGAATGCAAGAAGATCTACTACACCGCGCTTCTGCACGATGTCGGCAAGATCGGTGTCTCCGACCGGATCATCACCAAGAACGGCAAGCTGACGGACGAGGAATACGAGATCATGAAGCAGCATCCGGTCATCGGCAGCCAGATCCTCTCGAGCGTCAAGGACTATCCGTACCTGGGGATCGGTGCGCGGTACCACCACGAGCGCTACGACGGTCTCGGATACCCGGACGGCCTGAAGGGAGAGGAGATTCCCGAGGTCGCGCGGATCATCTCCGTCGCGGATGCCTACGATGCCATGACCTCCAACCGAAGCTATCGTTCCGCGTTCCCGCAGCAGGACGTGCGTGACGAGATCGTCAAGAATGCCGGAACGCAGTTTGATCCCGATATGGCGAAGATCATGCAGCACTTCATCGACATCGACAGCCGGTATGAGATGAAGGAGCAGACAGCCGTTAGCGCGGAGCCCGCGGAGTGAGAGGGAAGAAAATACGGAGGAAGGATTTTCAATGGAAGAACAGATCAAGAATGACAATGCCGGATCCGATGCGAAGGATACCGCAGAACCTTTTGTTTACTATAAGGCGGAACTGATCGCCGAGAAGAGCTGGATGATCAAAAACGCATTCATGGAGCCGTCCTACGCAATCTGCTACCTGATCGAGGGCGACAACTACGCGCTGCTGATCGATTCGATCCTCGGCTTCGGCAATCTGAAGACGTTCTGCGAGACGCTGACGGACAAAAAGATTGTCGTTGCCAACACGCATTCGCACTCCGACCACGTCGGCGGCAACTTCTTCTTCGACAGTTGCTACATTCATCACCGCGATATCGTGTCGTTCCAGGAGAACATGATCTACACGAAGGAACAGGTCGTGGAGATCGCAAAGCAGATGGCGCCGGAGGAGGTTCGCGATTACATTAAGGATGATGAGAATTTTTCGGACTGGAAACCGA
Source organism: uncultured Lachnospiraceae bacterium (assembly GCA_902795625.1). Lineage (GTDB taxonomy): Bacteria > Bacillota > Clostridia > Lachnospirales > Lachnospiraceae > ISDg. Next base: position 4,042 of record CADBLW010000011.1, read on the forward strand.
TGAAGGTGTACCCGCTGTACGACGGGGACATATTCGACCTCGGCGACCGCAGGATTGAGGTTGTGGATGTCGGCGGACACACGGCCGGTTCGGTTGTATTTATCGACCATAAGACGCGGATCGCGTACGCCGGAGACGCGTGCAACGGCAACACGCTGCTGGAGCTGCCGGGTTCGCTTCCGGTCATCACATATCTGCGCAACCTGCTGCACCTGAAGGAGCGTCAGAGCGAGTTTGACATTATGTACTGCGGGCACGAGATCCTGCAGCCCTCCATCATCGACGAGGCGATCGAGACGGTATCGCGTGTCGTCGCCGGAACGGATGCGCGCTGCGAGCGCCCCGGCATTATGGGCGGGACGGTGCTGTACGCCGCGGAGAAGGTAAAAGACGGATATGTCCGCGTGGACGGAAAGCATTTTAATATGAGTTATGATCCGGAGCGGATATTCGAGCCGGAGGAGAAGAGACAGATTATCAAGGGATGATCTATAGAGTATTGATTACTTATGAAAGAAGCCGGACCTTCCGTAACTGGAAGATCCGGCTAAAATTTTGCGCACATACACCGAGCGAGCTGTGCTTGCGAGATGTTACAGGAACAGCGTGATTATGAACCCGCCGATCATACTCAGTGCGTTGGCTCCGATCGCGTAAAGAACGCTCGTGGAAGTCTTCCTCGTGCCGTCCGGCATGCGAAGGAAGATGGCGTAGTACACGGACTCGATGAGGAAGACCAACAGTTCAAGGACAAAGAACGCGATGATCAGGACGAGAGTACTTTCATGATTGCTGTCAAAGTAGATAAGACCTGCATTCAGCAGGATCTGCGTCAGCGTGTTGATGATCAGGAAATGCTTCTTGTTTCTCTTCTGGGCAAGCCCGATCCACCGCAGTACGAGACCCTCCAGGAGCAGAGTAAGACCGTAGCAAAACAGAACATAGAAAAAGTAATGCAGCCTGCCTTCGACAAGATTCTCATTGATCGTTCCGGTTGTCACATCATAATCAAAGACTGCGTTGAATGCGGATTTTTTGACCGGATCGCTCAGATGCACGGTTCCGTCTGCTTCCACAAGAATGACACGAAAATAGGAGGGAACCATATAGCCGAATTCGTATGACGTCGTGCCCGGAGATGACCGATGATAGGCATCGCTTACCGGTGGAACATGCAGGTACCAGCCGTCTTTCTCGTAATAGAGCAGCGTCTTAAGCTCTTCGTCAACAGTCTCCTTATGGTAGTCACGCAATTCTTCCAGAAAGTGTCCGGGCTCGCTATCCGGTTCCAGAAGCCCGATATAGTAGCCGTCAGGACCGTTCTGCACATGGATGGTGATGCTCGGCTTCGGGCCGTGATCGGCGAATGCCACGTTTATGGCGAACGGCAGAAGCAGACAGAGCAACAGCAGGTACATTTTCCGATGATTGGTTCTCCCCATACATACACCCCCTTTGTATAACCGGATCTTCGGTATTTCAATTATTATAACACAGAATATTTCTTTTTCAAACACTATGGAAGGAGGAACGAAAGGAGGGGCAGAGTGACAGCGCGCGGGGGAAACAACACTTGGTTCTTCGGCTTTTCTGTGCTATATTGGTGACAAAGGAAAAGCACCCGCTCCGATAGCGGATGCCTCCAGTGAGGATTAGCTCTTACGAGCCGTCTCTCCCGTGTGCCGACGGGAGAGACATTTTTCTACTTTTTCTTTCTCTGGTGGAGAAAGGCAAGCAGTGCAACGACAAACATAGCGAGCGCGATAAGAGCATCTACCGCGGAGCCGAATCTGTAACAAGAATTCGGCTCATTTTTTATTTTCCATTGCTTTGTTTGTGTGTGGACATTCCGGAAGGCTTGACAAGAAATAAAAAAACAGATACAATACAAATGCGAAATAAAATGTTTCGAAAAAGTAGCGAAGGAGGAATGTACCATGGCACAGGCAGATATCTTGTTCAGTTACCTGAAAGAAAACTATCAGGAAAACGAGCCTATTTTTCTTGCGGAAATCGCTGTTTCCGGTATGAAGAACGTCGTGGTACGGCAGCAACTGAAGAAGTTGCTGGAAGGCGGGACTATAAAGCGATTTGATACAGGGATTTATTACATTCCCAAAAAGACGTTCTTTAAATCCGGAACAGCCTTGTCGGTTGACGAGGTGATAAAGAAAAAATACCTTGTTGATGGTGAAAACAGCTGTGGTTACCTTAGTGGCATCCTTTTTGCTAATAAGCTTGGACTTACAACGCAGGTGCCCATGGTTTATGAGGTATGTTCCAATAAGGCAACTACTGAGTACAGAGACACTCAACTCGGCAATTTCAGAGTTATAGTACGGAAACCTTACGTTGAGGTTAATGATCAAAATGTCGTAGCGTTACAGTTCCTTGATCTCATGAGGGATGTGATCGATATTTCCGAATTGGAGGGCGCAGTACTAAAGGAGCGTATTCTGAGATATCTCAAAGCTAAGGAACTGCAATTTGATACGCTTAAACCGTTTCTGAAATACTATCCGGACAGGATTTACAAAAACATGTATGAGGTGGGGGTGTTAAGCGGTGTGGCTACATGAGAACAGGGAAGATTTCTTTGATGCAGTTAACCTTGCGGCTGAGAAATTCGGGATACTTCCAACAGTCGTGGAAAAAGATTACTATGTCACGATGATCCTTCGGGAACTCTCACACAGACTTGACTATGTAGTATTTAAAGGTGGGACTTCTCTTGCTAAGTGTCATAAGGTTGTAAAGAGATTTTCCGAAGACATAGATATTACAATAGACAAAAGACTTTCCCAGGGGCAGATGAGGAAACTGAAAGAAGTAATCAAATCAGTAACAGAGGAACTCAGACTGAGAATTCCCAATATAGATGATACAAGGAGCCGAAGGAACTATAACAGATATATTCTTGAATATGACACAGTGCTTTCTGATCCGGACGAGGCAGTTCAAACAGCGGTTTTGCTTGAGACCTCATTTGTTGAAGTGTCCTTTCCCACAGTGTTACTTCCTGTACACAGTTATGTTGGAGATATGCTGCTTGAGGAAGCTCCGGAACGCATGGAAGAGTATCAACTCGATCTTTTTGATATGAAGGTGCAGGATATTGACCGCACTTTGATTGATAAGGTGTTTGCGATTTGTGACTACTATATGCAAAATAAGGTAAGGAAGCATTCCAGACACATTTATGACATTTATAAGCTTAAGAAAATAGTACCGATGACGGATGCTTTTAAGAAACTGGTTGCAGATGTCAGAGTTGAAAGGGCTCGGACGGATATTTGTCCGTCCGCACAGCAAGGTGTAGATATTCCGGAGATGCTAAGGGATATTGTGAAAAGTGAAGTGTATAAGGAAGATTACGAAACGATCACAGTGAAGCTTCTTGAAGAACATGTGCCGTATGAAACCGTAATAGAAGCAGTGAAGGCTATAGCCGCTACAGATATCTTCAGAGAATAATAAAGGGTTTGTAAATATGCACAGTACAAAAGCCCGGCAGAGCGTTAAGAAACTCTGCCGGGTTTTTTAATCAAACTCTAATCTTCGATAAAGTACCGTTTAAGAAAGCGATGGTATGCTTTCGATGTCATCAAAAATGATCAAGCAAAACGATCAAAGAAGTAATATAGGAGGTTACTAAAGCAGTGAAGATCTTACTACGGTACATTCGAAGAAACATGATGGAGAGGAAAGGGCGACTGGCGCTCATGATCATCTCCATCGCGCTCAGTACAGGATTGCTGGTTGCCTGCCTGGGCATGATCAACACGATCAAGGACAGTATTACAGAGCCCGCTCGGAAAATGAGCGAGGGCAAGAACGTTGAGCTGCACAGCTGTTTGGACGATCCTTATTTTACGAAAGAGGATTTCCAAAGCGACAAGCTCACGGAGATTACCGGTGAGCTGCAGACGGTCGGCGTCAAAGTGGAAAATGACAAACTCAGTTATGTGATCCTTCGCGGACGCGAGAGTTTTGACGGCGCGCTGACCGGGGGAGAATGGAAAAACAGCGCCGAACCGGACTGTGTGATCTCCGAGCGCATTGCGAAGGAGTGGAACCTGAAAGCCGGTGACAGCTTCGAGATCATGTTCGGCGGCGAGCCGCTCACCTTGAACATCAAGGCGGTGGCGGTGAACGACGGAATGTTCTACGCTGATACGAAAGAGCAGTTCTACATGGTCATATCGTACACGTACTTAAACGAACAGCTAGGCGCTGAGGGCAAGTACAATGCGATGTACGCAAAGATCACAGGGGAGAAAGACAAGCTTACATCCGAGGAGATCGAAGAGACGGTCAAGAAGTTCAACGAGACCAACAACTCAGTCAAGGCAACAGCGATCGACACGGTGACCGTGCTCGGCAACTTCGACTCGCTGATCCTCGGACTCGGATGCATGTTCGCCATCGTCGTGGTGGTGAGCGGCCTGATCATCAGCGGCGTGTTCCGTATGATCATCGGCGAGAGACTGCCGGTGCTCGGAACCTTCATGAGCCAGGGTGCTTCAAAGGGCAAGGTGAGCCGCATCCTCATTCTGGAGAGCGTGCTCTACGGACTGTTCGGCGGCATCGTCGGCGCAGCGCTCGGCGAAGGGATCCTGTATCTCGTGGGACGCCTCATCTCGCCGCTTGCGGACTACGGCATCTACCTTCCCTTCAAGATAGAATGGCTTAACGTAGCGATCGGCGTTGTGTTCGCGATCGTGATGTCCGCGGTATCGTCCTGGCTGGCGGTACGCCGGATCAGGAAGCTTCAGACGAAGGATGTCATCCTCAACCGCGTGGAGCACACCGGAAAGCGCAAGCGTTTCAAGTTCGTCCTCGGTGCCGTGATGCTCACGGTGGCGGTGATCGGAAACGCGCAGATCAAAGGAACCGTATCCGCGCAGAGCCTTTTGTACCTCGTGCTTTCGATGGTCGGCATCCTGCTGGTAACGCCCACGCTGGTGCGTGTGATCGCAGGGTTCCTGGCCAAGCTTTTCCGGAAGAACACGACGATGTTCTTAGCACTCAACCACATCCGCACCTCGAGACTTCTGATCAACAACGTAGTGCTTCTGGTGATGGCCGTAAGCTCCGTGCTCACGGTGGCGATGTTCGGCAGCAACATGGTGGATGCCTGCCGCGAAGCCTATACCGAATTTGACTTCGACTATTGTGTCGACGTGAACTTCCAGGGCGGCGGTGAGGAACCGATCGGCGACACGATCCTGCGCAACATTAAAGAGCTCGACTGTGTGGACAATGCGTCGGTTTCGTCGGAGCTGCTCGGAGCGGCCGAGATCGACGGAAAGAATGTGATCGCCATGGGCGTCGATCCGGCACCGTACCGCGATTACAATGATTATATCGAACTTGATAAATGTAAAGATTACGACACTTTCGTCAACTCCACGGAAAATGAGGTTGTGATCACCAAGGTGGTTGCCCGCAACTTCGATCTGAAGGTCGGCGACAAGGTGAAGGTTAAGATCAACGACATTGAGCAGGAGCTGCATGTGTGTGCGGTCGTCAACGGAAAACTCTACAACTCCGGCGAGTTCATCCTGATCAGTAACGAAAAGATCCGGGAACTGTACCACACGAGCGGTGTGAACCAGGTCTACTTCAAGGTCAAAGGTGACATGAAGGAGGCGGAGAAGCAGTTTAAGACGATGGTCACGAACTTCGGTGCCACCTATGTGGACCGCGACACGATGTGCGAGCAGAACATCGAGCAGAACGACATGATCGTAAAGCTCATCCAGGTATTTGCCTACCTGACGATGATCATCGCTTCGATCGGTATCTTCAACAACATCGTGATCAGCTTCCGCCAGAGAAGCCGGGAGTTCGCGGTACTTGCCTCGGTCGGAATGACCGGCGGCGCGAGAAAGCGTCTGATCCTTGCGGAGAGCATCCTGTGCGTGATCATTTCCCTTCTCATCACATTGCCTTACAGCATGTTGATGGTCGGTGTGTTCAGCACCCTGATGTACTACGTCGGAATGGAATTTGACGTCGTGTTCAACTGGGGCGAGGTTCCGATGTACGCAATTGCCATCACGGTGATCGTCCTGATCGCGTCGCTCTCGACGATGCGCAAGAGCCGCAAGCTGAGCGTCGTGGCGGAACTGAAGTACGAGTAAGCATTTTACGGACAGAGATAAACATTTTACGGAAAATAAACTATAACACATAAGAAACGGAGATAAATAAAATGAGCGCTATCAGCATTACCAATCTTAACAAGTCATTTGTCAACGGAAGAGTGATTTCCAAGGTTTTGAAGGACATTAATCTGGATGTGGAACAGGGCGAGTTCGTCTCGATCATGGGACCGTCCGGCTGCGGCAAATCCACGCTGCTTTACCTGCTCGGCGGGCTTGACCAGCCCACCTCGGGCACGGTCTGCATCGAGGGCACGGACCTCGCGAAGTTGAACGAGAAGAAGCTCTGCGAGATGCGCAACAATAAGATCGGCTTCGTATTCCAGTTCTACAACCTTGTTCCGAACTTGAGCGTTGAGGACAACATCGCGCTGCCGCTGATGATCGCAGGCAAGAGCCGCTCCGCATATGCAGAGCGCATCGATGAGGTGCTCGACATCATCGGCATGAAGGACAAGAGAAAACTCACGCCCCGCGAGCTTTCCGGCGGCCAGCAGCAGAGAGTGGCGATCGCGAGAGCGCTCGTGTTCGATCCGGAGATCATTTTCCTCGATGAGCCGATCGGCAACCTTGACTCGAAGACCGGTACGAAGATCATGGAACTGTTCCGCGACATCAACCGCAAGTACGGCAAGACCATCGTGCAGGTAACGCACTCCGAGGAGGCAGCGCTGTACGGCACGAAGCTCGTTCGCGTCCGCGACGGTCAGATCGAAAGCATCTCGGA
>CADBLW010000012.1 GCA_902795625.1 uncultured Lachnospiraceae bacterium
GTCAGTGCCTTCGGTCCGAGGATTGCCGCGAGCTCGCCGTAAAGCCGCACGGCGCTGAAAAACGCGTGGTCCATAAAATATCCGAACCGGTCGGGCTCCGTCGGCTTTTGGTTCAGGACCTGCAGCAGATACTCCTCCGTGAAACCGTACTCCCTGCCCAGCATAAGCGTGATATTGTGCGCGATCAGCTCTACCGATGTCGCAAAATCCCGCCCGTACATCTTTGAAAAATGTTCCTTTGCCTCGTCGCTGAGCACCGTCAGCGTCTCCATATTGTGATACGCAAGGAACGGACTGCCCTTGCCTCTCCGCTGATTGTTCACCTCAAAGTAGCTGAGCACCTGCTCAAAGGGAAGCTCAAACGGGTATCCGATGTCGTGGAAGAGTGACGACAGGCCCCAGTACTCCAGGAAGCAATTGGCCGCCTCATTGTCCTTCACCGACTGCAGATGATAATACTCCCGGAAGCTATTGCGGTAATTCTCATTGGTCTCATAGATTGCCAGTCCGAGGGCGAACACATAGACCGAGTGGGAATAATGGTCGCGGTGCTTCATCAAAAGGGAACTGCCGTTTTGCTCATACTCCGACAGCAGCTCGATCATTTTCTTCGAGCGACCGTATTGGCCGACGAATATCTCCAGGAAGCAATAGTAGACAGCGTACGCATCCTCCGCCACTCCCGAATCGAAAAATGTCTCCAGAGACTTCTCCAGGCACAGTCGATTGATGTCCATCTGCATGTTGTAGGGGATCTGCCCGGGTTTAAGGGATGTGCCGAGATACACCCCCTTCTCGCGCTCCTCCTGCTCGATCGCCGCGTCGAAGCAAAGCTCCTCGCAGCTGTTGTGCAGAAATCGAAGCGCCGCGGACTTCAGGTCGTTGCTCTTTCGGCTGTTGCAGTACAGTTTCGGCTGCTTCGGTCCGATGTTGCAGCCGAATCGTTTTACGTTGACTTCACTCATTGTGCGGATCGCAGTGTATGCCATATCTCTCTTCCTCACGCTTCCGGCAATAATACCGTATTTTGTCCATTATACTATGAAACGGACAGCCGTTGCAATGAAAACCATATGCGTTGACAACGAAAAAGCGGAGCCGCATCAGCAGCCCCGCCTGTTCATTCCATATTCACCTGTTATTTCTAAGGATCACTCCTTCTCGCGCTCCTTCGGAGCTTCTTCCTTCGCCGGATCATTCTTGGCTGCAGGCTTCATCATCAGGTTCGTAAGAATACCGAGGATCAAAGCGCATGCAACTTCGGTGATCGTGATCACACCGTTGGCCGTGGTAAAGGTGATGGCGAGACCGCCGACACCCGCAATCAGGATAACGGAAACTACGAAGAGGTTCCTGTTGTCATTCAGGTCTACCTTCTGGATCATCTTCAGACCGGAAACCGCGATAAATCCGTACAGAGCCATGCACACACCGCCCATGACGCAGCTCGGGATCGAGTTGACGAACACGATGAACGGATTGCAGAACGAGATTATGATCGCGCCGATGGCCGCAGCGAAGATGGATACTACGGAAGCATTTTTCGTGATAGCCACACAACCGATGGACTCACCGTACGTGGTGTTCGGGCAGCCGCCGAAGAATGCACCGACCATGGAACCGACACCGTCGCCGAGGAGGGTCTTGTCAAGACCGGGATCCTTGAGGAGGTCACGCTCGATGATCGAGGAGATATTCATATGGTCTGCGATATGCTCGGCAAATACAACGAATGCAACCGGCGCATATGCCACAAAGATCGTCAGGAAATACGTTCCGTTGAAATCGCTGAACGCACCCTTGGCGTTGAGGAACGTCAGATCCGGCACGTTGATGAACGACTTGAAGGCAACCTTACCATCCGCAAGGAAACCGTCCCATGCATTTTCCGAGATGATATACATCTCCGGGATCTTGAGCATATATCCGCAGTGGCTGACGATCAGAGCGAAGAAATAGCCTGCAAGGATACCGTAGATGAACGGGATGAGCTTGCCGCTCTTCTTGCCGTAGACCGAGGAGAACATAACAACTGCAAGTGTGACCAGACCGCACAGAAGAGCGATCTTCGGATCCGTTGCGACAACTCCGGCCTTATCATCGGCTTTGATCGCCGTCGTAAGGTCGCCGACTGCATTGCCGGCAAGGGAAAGTCCGATGATGGCAACGGTAGGTCCGATAACTACCGCAGGCATCAGCTTGTCAATCCACTTCGTTCCGCGGAATTTCACAACGATGGCAATGATCACATACACAAGGCCGGCGATCACCGCGCCGAGGATCAATCCGAGGTATCCGAGCGCCATGGTCGAAGCGCCGGCAAATGCGGATGTCATCGAGCCGAGGAATGCGAACGAAGAACCGAGGAAAACAGGGCTCTTGCGCATCGTGAACAACAGGTAGATCAGGGTACCGACACCTGCGCCGAACAATGCCGCAGCCGGGCTCATGGTCTTCGCCATCTCCCAGCCAATGTCACCCTTCTCAATCGCAGCAGCGACATTTCCGTTGATGATGACCGGGACAACCAGCGTAGCGGTCATGATGGCAAGCAGCTGCTGGATCGCGAACACGATCAACTGAGAAAACTTCGGCTTGTCTTCCACTTGATAGATCAGTTTCATAACTACCTCCCGAGTATTAAGTTTTTGCTACACATAAGGACAAAATCCTCACTGTTCTTGATATTATCATTTTACGATTCTTTTGTAAACACGAACACGAAAAATAATCGGTTATTTTCAAATCAAAACCACCACATGTTGTGTTGTACTACAGCCATAGTACAACAGTATGTGGTGGTTGGTCAATCTCGTTGACATATCAGATTATGTAATACCGCTGCTCACACTCTCTTCGGACAGATGTCCGCCAGGCAGCACGCCTCGCAGTTCGGCTTTGCGGTCCTCGCCGTGCAGACCGCCCTTCCGTGGTCGACCATCCGATGGCAGAAATCGTTGCTCTCCTCCGGCGGAATGATCTCCCACAGCTTCTTCTCCACCTTGTGCGGATCCCGCTCGTCATCCACAAGCCCCATGCGGTTCGCCAGCCGGATGCAGTGCGTGTCTGTCACGATCGCGGGCTTGCCGTAAATGTCCCCGAGCACAAGGTTCGCGCTCTTTCGGCCGACGCCGGGCAGCCGCAGCAGCGCCTCCATCGTATCCGGCACACAACTCCCGTACTCGTCCCGCAGCATCGTCATGCACGCCTTGATGTCCCGCGCCTTACTACGCCCGAGTCCGCACGGCCGCACGATCGCCTCTATGTCGTCCTCGGACGCGTTCGCGAGCGCTTCGATCGTCGGAAAATGCTCATACAGCACCGGTGTGATCTGATCCACCCTCGCGTCCGTACACTGCGCTGCCAGCCGGACGCTCACCAGAAGCTTCCAGGCCTCGTCATACGCGAGTGTGCAGTGTGTGTCGGGGTATTCCGCCTTCAGGCGCTCCACGATCTCACAGGCGCGTTTCCTGCGCGCAGCGGCGCTCTCCTTACCGGCCTTCTTTACGCCCGCAGCGCTCTTCCTGCCGGCGTTCTTTGCGACCGCATCTTCAGAAAGGCCGGCACGCCCGGACTTGCGTCCGGCTGCCGACCCCTGCATTTTCCCTGTTTTATCCTGCCCGCTCACGCGATCACTTCCGGAGCAGCGGTGAAGGAGAACTTCGAACCCTTGGCATTGTCCAGATAGAGAACCTCGAAAATGCCGTCGCCGATATGATACATCATGCCAAGCCCCGGGTTCTCGGCAAGCATTGCTGCTCTCGCCTCGTCGCGATCGTCGCGCACAAGCTCGCCCGAGATGCGGAGCCATGCTCCGTCGGGATACATCGCGCTGATCTCCGTCTTCGGGTTGGCGAGCATCTGCGCGTAGCATGCCTTCGTGTTGTTCGTGCAGATGTAGGTCTTGCCCTCAAACTCCGCTACTGCGCCGAACGGACGCACGCGGGGTTGGTCACCCTCAACCGTAGCGATGAAAAATGTTCCTACCTTCTTCAGTTCTTCTGTGAGTTTACTCATGTGAATCTCTCCTTCTGTTATGTTTATGGAAATCGTTTTTTTGCTCATTTCTGGCGGTAACTGCGTTCCCGCCCTTTGCAAGCTACTCATGTTCAATTTCGAAAGCAAGCTTTCGCATTGAACATGCGCAGCTTACCACGCGGGTAAGCAATTACTCTTTTGCTATATGTTCCAGTACCAGGTTTCGTCCTGGTCGAGCTCTGCCTTCGTCACCTCGCCGCTCACCTGGCCGGAGGCATTTTTCATGGTCATCTCCTGGTTCTTGATGCTCACGCGGGTGCCGGGGGCGATCGGTTTCGTGATGAACGCGTTACTGCCGATGATCGAGCCCTTGCCGATCACGGTCTCGCCGCCGAGGATGGACGCGCCTGCGTAGATGACCACATCGTCCTCGATCGTCGGGTGGCGGCGCTTGCCGCGCAGCTTCTGCCCGCCTCTCGTGGAGAGCGCGCCCAGCGTCACGCCCTGGTATATCTTCACGTTATCGCCGATGAGCGTCGTCTCACCGATGACGATACCGGTGCCGTGGTCAATGAAGAAATTGCGCCCGATGGTCGCGCCCGGATGAATGTCGATACCGGTCTGCCAATGCGCATGCTCCGTCATGATCCGGGGGATCAGCGGGATGTCCAGACGGAACAGCTCATGCGCCACGCGATACACCGTGATGGCGTATGCACCCGGATAGCACAGGATGATCTCCTCGCGGAATTTGGCTGCAGGATCTCCGTCGTAAAATGCTTCCAGATCCCCCTCCGCGTACTCGCGGATCGCAGGCAAACGACGGAAGAACGCCACCGTCATGCGCTGTGCCTCAGCCTCCACCTCCGGGTCCTCCGGCGAGCGGCCGGCGTACCGTTCCGCATACGGGAGTGCCCTGGTGATCTGCTTGTTCAGGCAGAAGACGGCATCCTCGATCTGCACGGAATAGTCATTTTCCAGATTATAAAACTTGCGGGTACCGTCGCGGAAATAACCCGGGTAAATGATCCGGATCAGTTTCTGCAGCACGCTGATGATCATGTCCTTCTGCGGCTGGCGGAACAGATCCAGCTTGTCGATCGAGCGATTTTCCTTGTAATCCGCAAGGATGTTGCCGACAATAGCTCCGATCTCCTTGTCGATGTAGTTGTTGCCCTGCATGTAATCCTCCTGTCGTCCGTTCCTTCTTTACTCGTCGGCCCAGTCCACACCGGTTCTGAGCGGACCGGTTTCCAACATCTCATTAAGATCTGCGTTGGCGCTCTCACATCTCCATACCAGCCCGGAGGTGTTGTCCCCTTCGCCGTTGTAGGTTTCATATTCCAGAGTCCCGACAATCCGGCCTTCCGCA
>CADBLW010000013.1 GCA_902795625.1 uncultured Lachnospiraceae bacterium
CTTCCGGAGGGTGTGACGCCGCCGGAGCGCTCCATCGTGGAGCTTCCGGAACTTCGGATCTATTACGAGGGCTTCGGTGAAGGAAAGGCGGACTTCTGCATGGTCGCGGAGGAAGACGGCCGGATCGTCGGCGCAGCCTGGACGCGCCTGATGAAGGACTATGGGTATGTGGATGACGAGACGCCCTCCTTTGCTATTTCTCTTTACCGGGAATACCGGGGGCAGGGCATCGGCACAAGGTTGATGCTTGCGATGCTTGCGAAGCTGCGCGAAGAGGGCTTTGCCCGCGCGTCCCTGGCGGTTCAAAAGGCCAACTACGCCGTGCGGATGTACGAGCATGTCGGCTTTCACACCGCCTCGGAAAATGAGGAAGAGTATATCATGGTGTGTGATCTGAACGCAGAAGTTGCAAACCGGGTTGCGGAGAATTTTACGAAGGAATGCAAAAAAATCCTCGGCGACAATCTGGTGGGCGTGTACCTCCACGGGTCTGCTGTGATGGGATGTTTCAATCCCGATAAAAGTGACGTCGATCTTCTGGTTGTTGTGAAGGAGAAGCCGTCGGACGCGGTGCTGCGAACCTTCATGAACATGGTCGTATCGCTCGATGAGACCGGGCCTGCGAAGGGCATTGAGATGAGTATCGTGGAGCAGTCGGTGTGCAGGCCGTTTGTGTACCCGACGCCGTTTGTGATGCATTTTTCGAAGATGCATCTCGGGTGGTACCGGGACGATCCGGAGGACTATGTCCGGGAGATGAACGGTGCCGACAAGGATCTTGCTGCGCACGTTACGGTGATCCGCAGGCGCGGCAAATGCCTGTACGGAGCGCCGATCACGGAGGTGTTCGGGGAAGTCCCGGAACGGGATTATATGGACGCAATCTGGTACGATATCTCCGACGCGACGGAGGAAATCGTTGAAAATACAATGTACATCACACTGAACCTCGCCAGAGTTCTTGCGTGGCAGCGGGACGGATGCGTCCTCTCCAAGCAGGAGGGTGGCGAGTGGGGTCTTAAAAATCTGCCGGAGAAGTACCACGGACTTCTTCGGGAAGCACTTTCGGAATATCGCGGCGAAACGCCGGGGTATGATATAAGCGTGGCAGAAGACTACGCAAAAGAAATGCGCGATCTGATCCGGAATACTATGCAACCGCAGTAACGACAGGAGAGCATGACTCCCGCGTGTAAAGAGCACGCGATGCGGATTTCGGAGGACGGGCAGAAAGAATTCTAAGGAGTATTGTAACATGTATGAGATCATAGAGCTTACGGAGGAGCAATCGGAGGAGCTCAATGAGGCTTTGGAGGAGTTCGATACGGAGCATATCACGTACCGCATGGAGGGCAGTGTATGCCTCGGAATGCAGAAGGACGGCGAGCTGATCGCCGGCGTGAATTCGTGTGTGACATGCTTCAAGATCCTGTATATCGAGACGTTGTTCGTGCAGGATGAGTATCGGAGGACAGGTCTCGGAAAGCAGCTGATCACCGAACTGGAGAAGCGTGCGAAGGAGATGGGCGTAAACCTCATCCGCGTCGACACGTTTGACTGGCAGGGAAAGGACTTCTATCTTGCGATGGGGTACGAGCTTGCAGGTCAGTACACCTGCGAGGAGGACGGCTATTCCGAATATTTCTTCATCAAACGGATCTAATCCGAACAGAAAGGACAGAACAAAAATGCTCAGACTCAGACCGTACAAAAGCTGCGACGCGGAGCGCATCGCGGGCTGGCTCAAGGACGAGGACATTTTCCTGAAATGGGGCGGCAAGCTCTTCGGGGAGTACCCGATCACCGCGGAGATGATCGATGACAAATACACCAAGCAAAACGGCGGGTGTACCGAGCCGGATAACTTTTATCCGTGGGTTGCGCTGGATGATGACGGCGCCGTCGTCGGGCATTTTATCATGCGCTACTTAAACGGAGATATGCGGCGTGTACGCTTCGGCTGGGTTATCGTGGACGATACGATCCGCGGCAAAGGATACGGAGCGCAGATGCTTCGCGCAGGTCTTAAGTACGCGTTTGAGATCCTGGGCGCAGACGTGATCACGCTCGGTGTGTTTGAAGGAAATGAGCGTGCGCACAGATGTTATCGGAGCGTCGGCTTCGTCGATCGTGAGACGCGGCCCGGCGATCCGTGGAATGTAATTGAAATGGAGCTTCCCAAAGCGGAAGCGTAAGATCAGGAGGAACTGATATGGTATTGTTGGCGATCGATCTTCAGAGAGGCTTGCTCGTTGAAGATCTTTACAACTATGAGGGTTTTGTTGCGAACATGAAGAAGCTTCTTGCGGAGGCGAGAGCACGCGGCGTGGAGGTCATCTACGTGCGGCACGACGCAGGAGCGGGAAGCGGCATGGGCGAGGGTGACTGGGATTTTGAGTTCTATGAGGAGCTTGCGCCGTTGCCCGGCGAGAAGGTGTTCGTGAAGAAAGTGAACAGCTGTTTCAGCAACAAGGAGCTTTGCAAATACCTCGAGGACAAGGGCGAGGAGACGGTGATCATCGCCGGTCTTCAGACCAACTACTGCATCGACGCGTCCATCAAGTCCGCATTTGACCGCGACTACGGCGTGATCGTGCCCGAGGGCTGCAATTCCACATTTGACAACGACTACATGGACGGCGAGACCACGGTTCGCTAC
>CADBLW010000014.1 GCA_902795625.1 uncultured Lachnospiraceae bacterium
ATGCAGCAGGCCGCCGCCAGCAACACACCGAGCAGCACCGCGCACAACGTCTCGTGAGATCTGATCCATTTTCCGAATTTACTGCAGTCCAAAACCGTTCGCTTCCTTCCGTTTTTTCACTGAACCTGTTGTTACGCGGGGTTCCGCCGCGTTTTTGTCACAGGACGATCGTCTCTGTCACATCGCTGCTCTCCCGGAGCGAAAGCGAAGCCGTCTGTGTCCCGTCGGTCAGCTCGTAATCACCCTTGAAGCCCGTGAGCGTCACGTATCCTGCCTCGTCCGTGGTCACCTCGCAGTCAGTCCACCACTCGCCCTTGATGAGATCCTTGAGCATCTCGTACGAGGGCTTCGGGCTTCCGTCCTTGCGGAGCACGCCGCTGGGCGCGCCGAGCCATGCGCCGTCCGTGAAATCCCAGCCGGTGATCGCCTGCACAAGCGGATGGTCGAAGAGAATGCGGTACATCTCCTCCATCTCTCTGCGCTGCCGCTCCTCGCCCTCGGGCGTGGACGGCCACTCCGGCACCTGCCAGTCGTTGAGGTCATCGATATACGCGGGCATCAGATCGCCGGAGATCAGTGTATTTTCCGTAAAATGAATCGGCAGTCCGAAGTGCTCGTAGCGCTTCAGCACCTCCTCCACCTTCTTCGCGCCCCAGTAGCCCTGGTGCTGGTGCGACTGGATGCCGATTGCGGAGATCGGAACGCCTGCGTTGAGGCAGCCGTCGATCAGTATCTCGTAGGAGATCGAGGTGTTAAAATCGTTGATCAAAAGCATCGCGTCGGGGTTCGCTGCCTTCGCCTGATCAAACACTCTCTTGATAAGGCCCACGCGGCCGAACTTGTTGCAGAGGCGCGTCACGGCATTGTCGTATTTGTCGAAGATCGGCATGATCACGACCTCGTTGATCGCGTCCCAGATGTCGATGACGCCCTTGAAGTCCGTGACCTCGCGGGTGATGCGGCCCATCTGTTTCTCATAGATCGTGTCGATGTCATACTTGAGGAGCCAGTCCGCGCACACGGTGTGCCAGCACAGCGGATGTCCCTTCACGGTCACGCCCTGCTCCTGCATGAACTTCGCGGTCTTGAGAAGGTTTTCCGTGTTGGGCTTGCCCTCCTCGTGCTCGAACATGCCCCAGTAGAACGGCAACGTACCGTAGTTGTACACCGCGAGCCACTGGTCGATCTTTTTCTTCAGAAGCTCCGGATCCAAACGGAACCGTTCCGGCCGGTTCAGCGGCACCTCGTCCGCGTTCATGCTTAAAAGATACGGCATGAAGTCAAATGCGCCGCAACCGAATAAAAACTCATGCTTTGTCTGACGGAGCGTAAGCTTCGCGTTGGCGATCGCGTTGCCCTGCGCATCGGTCACCTTAACTTTTCTCGTTGCTTTTCTGTGGTCAAGACTCATGTTGATACTCTCCTGTCTTCAATCTGATATCCGTGTTACCCGCAGGTCCTCTTGTATTTCTTCTGCGTTTTTCCTGCGCTTCTCCTGCGTTTCGATCACTCCTGTACTTCCCAGTGCACCTTCGCAAACTTACCCGGCTGCAGCAACACCTCCGTCGAGGATCCGCCGCTCGGACGGAAATCCTCCCAGCGTCTCACCTCGTGAGACGGGTACTTCATTCCGGTCAGATCGTCGACCAGAACAGCTTTCTTCCGCTCGGTATACAGCGTCACCTTCTCCGGTCTCAGATCAGCCTTGACATAGCGGTACAGTATCATTCTACCGCTGTCGTATGTAAATGCGGATACATTCCTTCCGGACACATATTCGCCGCCTGTGAGCACCCTCTTGATGACATCGACTGCCGCCTTCGGCATCTCATAGAGTCCGCTGTCACCGTCCGGGATCGCCGCGATGTACAACCGTCCCTTTCCGTACGCTCTGCGCAGCACAAGTGCGCTGTGCGTATCCCCGTCGCCGCCGTTTAAGAGCGACCATGAATCGTTGTTGCCGTGCACGATCTCAGGGAAGAACAGCGTCTTCCTGTGCTCGATAAATCCCGCGAAATCACCGGTCACCTGGTAGCGCGTCACCGGAATGCTCCTGCCGGAAAGTCTTGCCTCCGTAAGTCCTGCCGCGCGAAGCTTCTCCTCCACCCCGCGGAAGAACCCTGTCGTGATGACCGCGTTGCCGCCCTCTCGGACATATCTCTCAAGCTTGGCAACAATATTCTCGTCCGCCAGTGAACTCTCGGTGAGGAGGATGCTCCTCAGGCCCTTCGTGTTGGCTGCCTGCTCCGCCGTTGCTGCCTCCTGCGTATAGCCGCCTACCGCCCGGAAGGCTCCGCTGCCGGCAGAGGCAGAAACCTCCGTCTCACCCGCATCCTCCGGGAAGAACGGTGTCGGTTCGATCGGAAGCCCAAGCATGCCGAACCGCATCTCGAGATGGTTTTCCCCGCTCGATGCAAACGGAATGTACACAGGCACGCCGCACGCCTTGCCGATACCGTCCATCAGCTTATCGATCTTCGAAAGCTGCAGCGCCATCGCCGAGAGCATCGGGTTCTCCACCAGGTCGCTCCACTGGAAATGCATCAGCTCCTTCGCCTGCGCGAACGCCGTCAGATACGCCTGCTCCAGGTACCGGTCGATGGACCAGCAGGCATAGGTGTCAAACCACCCGCCGCCGTTCCGGCCCGGCCATGCATTTTCCATGTAGCGGACGAGAGAATAGCTCAGGTACTCCGGCAAATGCTGGTCCGTATACTGCGGACTTCTCGTCTCCGTCCCGGTGTACGTTGCGTCGAAGATGTCCCTCTGGACCTCCGGCACATACCCCGTAAAATGGTACGACTCCCGCCAGTTCGGGTACTTGATGATCATCCGGACCTTCGGGTTCACCGCCTTCGCGGGACCCACCACAAGATTTTCCGAGACATCCTTCATCAGCTCGCGCCTAAATGTCACCCAGTCCCGTTCGCCCTTCTCGCGGATGCACCGCTCGCACGTACAGTTCGTAAAATAAAAGTCGTCCAGAATGATCTCGTCGAACATCCCCGCCGTATACTCGGAGATCTCCTTGAGCCTCGCGCGCATCGCCGGGTCCGTGTAACAGAATGTGCCGAACAGACGCTGCTTGCCGGGCTCGGTGCCCTCGAAGTCGTTGATCGTCGTCGTGATGCCGCCGGACACGGTCACGCCCTTGCTCTCCAGAAAATCCTTGATCATCCGGAGCTGCTCCGGCTTCACGTCGACATGGCTCCGGTGCGTCTCCAGATACACCTTGTCAAGGCCGATGTACTTCTCGATCCACTCCCAGTCACTCGCAAGCTTCTCCTGCGTGAACTTTTCCGCGACCTCCGCGGGAATGTAGACCACTGTCTTGAAATTGTTGTAATGCCCCATACCTGCCTCCGGATATTCTTACTCTGCGTGTATATCACCACCGTCCCTAACCCCGCGGGAACAGCGAGTGCAACCTATTTGTCAGCGATACTCAAAATCCCTGAACACCGCCGTGCCGCCCGGCGTGATGCCTGAGAACGCGCACAGTCCGAACCGCGCCCCCGTAAAATGATCCAGCCGGAAATACAGCTTGTGCGGCTCCCCGACGGTCTCCGCCGCATCGCCCCGCTTCACAAAGGCGACCGCCGTGTCCTTCATCTGCCGGAAGTCCGCGCGGATCCCGACCGTAACGACGTCCTCCGCGATCTCCTCGCGGTACGTGATCTCTCCCGGCTCCGTGTCGTTTCCGCCGATGCCAAAGCCCTTCGAGGGCTCCTTCCGTTCGATCACGACGAGGTATCTGCGTCCGTTCTCCTTCCGGATACCGACAGCCATATACGCGCCCTGCAGCACGCACATCCCGGCGAAATCACCGTCATTAAGCCCCGACGCATCCACCGTAACCTCGGCCTCACAGTCGGGAAAACGCATCCGCTGCGTGAGCGTGTTGCGCGCCTGCGTCAGGTTCGCACACACCGCACCGGTGGTGATCGCAAGACCTTCCTCCGGCAGGATTTTCCACCGCCCGCGGTCCGGCACATGGTTCCACTGCCACTGCGGCTTGATCACCGTGTCCTCAAACCGGTCAGACGCGAAAAGCGGCGCGTACTCATACCCCGGTCTTGTACTCACAACATCAATGTTCTCCGGCAGCTTTCCATTGTCTCCGTACACCGGCCAGCCGTCCTTCCATGTCACCGGCACTAACATTGGAATTCTTCCGACCGCACCGGAGTCACGGAACAAAACGGCGAACCACCGTCCGTCCGGCGTGTCCACAAGACCGCCCTGGGCAATGCCCTGTCCGCAGTAGCCTCCGTCGTCCCAGAACAGATCGCGCCCGACGTAAACCCCGTCGAGGGTGTCGCTTATAAACACTGCCTCGGTGCGCCTCTGCGTCTCCTTCGGCCAGTGGATCAGCGCAAGAACGTACCGTCCGTCAATCTTATAGAGATGCGCTCCCTCGTATCCGAGGAACACCTTCTCGCGGTCATCGCGCACGATCACCTTGTCGATGCCGCCCTCCTTCGGTGCCGTCATGTCGTCCGACAGCTCCGTCAGGCGGATCTCCGTGTTTCCGGAGACGAGGAACTTTCTCCCGTCCTCCGAAAAATACAGCGAACAGTCGTGAAAATATCCTCGGATCCGGCGGTGCTCCCAGGGGCCGTTGATATCGGCCGCCGTGAAGAGATGTGTATTTTCCTGCCCGTGGCTTACGAAAATTACATAGAACCGTCCCTCATGGTATCGAAGGCTCGCCGCCCACATACCCTTGCCGTAGCAGTTCTGCCCGTCCTCAAGACGCTCCGCGGGCGTGCCGTCGAGCTCGTCGAACAGATACGCAGCGATTTCCCAGTTGGCCAGGTCATAGGAGCGCAGGATCACGCCGCCCGGCATAAAGTACATCGTCGTGCTGATCATGTAGTAGGTGTCATCCACGCGGATGACATCCGGGTCCGGATAATCCATGCAGGTGAGCGGGTTAACATTTTCCATGTACGTACTTTCCTCCTGTTGCGCTGTCTACTGCGAAATTCGGAAATGGCCCACCGGCTCACCCCAGCTCGCAAGCATATCCTCCTCGTAGCGGCTCTGCCACACGCCGCTGTGGTGGATCAGATACGGAACGCCATCCGCGTTCCGCCGATCCGAGACAAGCCCGATATGACTCTTGTAAACGACGATGTCGCCGCCCTGCCACTCCGCAATCTTCGAAGTGTCAGTGGTCAGGGAGATCGCCGTGTGGCGGAAGTACACGATCAGATTCCTTACCCGCCGAAAATCGATCATCGGATCCGGATCCTCGATATCGTAGTCCTCCGGGTGCGTCTTGATGTCCGCGTCCACCAGCTCCTGCAGATTGTATCCTGCAGCCAGGAGCGCATTGGCGACCACATCCGTGCACACGCCGTACTCATCGTCGGACCAGCCGGTCTCCGCGTAATACACGCTCTTGTATTTCGGGTGCTTGCTGTTCAGATACGCCCACGCGCCGTCTAGAATATCGCTCTGGTCGTCCACGCCGTCCCCGTCGCGGTCCGTCTTGCATTGGATCTTCTCAACGCTTCCGCGGTACCGGTCCGGCAGGCGTTTTACGGATGTATGCTGATACCGGAAATACACCGATACCGCGCCGATGCCGGCAAAAAAGAGCAGAGCCAGGACCACGATCCCGACCCGCTTCCGAAAAGTCTTCATGTAATTTCCCCCATTTTTCGAAGGAGCCTACAGCTCATCCAAAAGGGCCTTCAGTCCGCCCTTCTTGTAAATTTCACGATAGTACTCCACTTCCTCGCGGATCAGATCGTCGATCATCCGCATTCCGAGAAGCTCCACCGGCGCACAGTCGTCGGTGAGAATGCGGTTGCCCGCCTCATAGGCTGTAAGGTTTCCCGAAACGTTCTTTATCATCGCGGAAAGCGCCTCATTTTCCTCCAACGTTATCTGCTCGCCGAGTTTTGCGATCATCTCCCGATTGCAGGAGGCGAACAGCTCCATGTTGGTCGAACCCGACACGTCCACCGTGTACACCGCAGGGAACACCTTCGCAATGGTGTCGGCCAGGTAACGGTTGATACCGTCCTCCCGGTCCGCCTTCATGTTCATGTTGACCACCATCACGCCGCCGTCCGTCAGGTGATCCTTCACAAGGGTGAAGAACTCCACCGACGACATCTGAAACGGGATTGTGATGTCCTGGTACGCATCCACCATGATCACGTCGTACTTCGTGTCGACCGCGTTCAGAAACGCCCGCCCGTCGTACGTCGTCACCTTCACATCCGCCGGGAGCTCAAAGTATTTCTTCGCAAGCGCCGTGATCTTTCCGTCGATCTCCACGCCCTCCACGGTCACGTTCGGAAAATACCGCTCGCACTGCGTGGCGTAGGTTCCCGACCCGTTTCCGAGCACGAGGATCGACAGCGAATCCCGCTCCTTCACGCCCGCCATATAGGGCGCCATCATCGCGTAATCGTAGTACATTCCCGTGAGACCGCCGTCCTTGCGGTACACGGACTGCACACCGAACAGAACGTTGGTCGAGAGCACCACCTTCTGCTCATCCTCATACACCTGAAGATAGTTGTAGATCGACTCTCCCTCGTAGGTCAGATCCTTCTGCCAGAACGCGAAGTTGCTGCTGTGTCCGAAGATGCAGCATACGAGGAAAATGATCACACCCACCGGCAGTTTCTTAACCTTCTTCGCCGCAACGCCCGAGGTGATGAAGTACACCGCCGCAAGCGCCAGCAGGATGCCCGCGAAGATCAGGAATGTGATCGCCGTTCCCACCGCCGGAATACTGATGAACGTCGGCACGAACGTGCCGATGATGCTTCCGATCGTGTTGGCCGCGTTCAGGTTGCCCACAAGGCGGCCGTTGTCCTCAAGGTTGTCCGTCGCGAACTTCACGAGAGACGGCGTAACGGTTCCCAGCAGAAAAAGCGGGAACACGAAGATCACCATACACGCGGCAAAGCCCGCGATCACAAGGAAGTTGCTGCTCACCGAGAAGATCAGGATCGCAGAAATTCCGAGGATGATGTATTTGCCCACCAGCGGGATCAGCGCGATCCAGATCGCGGCGATGATCACACGGGCATAGAGCCTGTCGGGATCCGGCTTTTTATCCGCGCTGCGGCCTCCGTAGATATTTCCGAGTGCCATCGCGATCATGATGGTTCCGATGATGATCGTCCACACGATCTGCGAGGAACTGAAATACGGCGCCAGCAGGCGGCTTGCGCCGAGCTCCACCGCCATCACGGACATGCCCGCGAAGAATTCGGTCATGTAGAGGAAAATTCTCTTCCTGAGGATCGGCCGTCTCTCCGCCAACGAACGGATGGCCTTGCCGTCACTCTCCACCCGCTCAGCCGCATCCTCCGCAGCTCTCTCAACGGCTGCTGCCGCTGCCTCACCGTTCACGGTCTGTTCCGCGTTACTGTTACCCAGGTCCATCTTCTGAAACTCCCCCTGTTGTCATATTGTCATACTTTCGCTTCGCGCAGCATACGAAGACTGCCTTACTGTTCTGTGCCTGCTGCGCGCGTGCATCCTTTATTACTCTTTCCGTGCCGCCGCGAGCATCCACCGGCAGGCGTCGTTCATGTCCTCTGCGACGTAAGACGCCAACCCGCGCATCTCCTCCGTCACCGGCAGCAGATCCGGCACCATCACCGGCGTCATTCCCGCTGCGTGGGCCGAGCGGATCCCGTTGTGGGAATCCTCCACCGCGATCGCCTCCTCCGGCGCAACCCCGAGTGCTTCACACGCCTTGAGGAAGATCTCCGGGTGCGGCTTCGAGTGCGTCACCGTGTCGCCTCCGACCACCGCCGTAAAATATTGCTCGATCCCCGCATTGGCAAGATGCCGCAGCACCTTCTCACGCCGCGTCGACGACGCCACCGCGATCTTCAGTCCCGCTGCC
>CADBLW010000015.1 GCA_902795625.1 uncultured Lachnospiraceae bacterium
AAGCGCGATGTGCGCCGCAAAGTCGCCGCAGAGATCCTGCTCACGGATGTGGCTTCCGTCGTGTTCGGACTCGGGTTCGTCGAACTGCTCACGTTCATGCTGAACGAGCTGTATTACAAGCCGGGCGGACGGTTCCTGCCTTATTGGTCGCAGATCGGCGTTGTCGGTCTGATCGTCTCGAACATCTGCGTGTTGCTCCCGACGATCCTGCTGCGCGGACGTGCGATGTGCAAGGCGGATGTGACCGAGTTCTGATGCGTGCGGTGACGGGCCTGCCTCCGCGGAAAACTTACCCCGCCGTTCCTCCGTTGTTTGCTCGGAAATCCTTGAATAACCGGCCCTCATTTGGTACAATAACTGTATACCGTTTAACGGTCGGAAAGGGGGACCATAATCATGGGTTTGAGTAAGGAACAATGGAAGAAGGTTAAGAAGATCGCGCTTACGGTGCTCGGCGCGATGGCCGCGATCGGAGCATTCACGGGGACGGTGGCGACTCTCATGTGGAAGCGCATTTCCCGCAGGATGAAGAAGGACAATCAGAACAATCAAGTGTACATCGGCATGCTCGGAGGAAACGCATGCACCGTAGGGGAGGACACGGACAACCTGTATCTCTCGACAACGTGCGGGGCGATCAAAGCGGAGATGCCCGCTGTGCCAAATCACGATGTGAACGTGGACGTGTTCGCGTGTCTGGGACGCATCAACCTGTGGGTACCCGCGGGTGTGAAGGTGTGCTGCGATCTTGAACTGCCGTGCAGAGGGACGCTTTGCGAGGAACTCTCCGAGGCCAATGAGCGCGATGATGTGCCGGTTGTGCGCGTCACCGGGAAGGTCTGCCTCGGAACACTGAATATCCGTCGGCTTGAAAACGGCGAAATCACCTGTGAGTAAAACAGAACCGGAATATGTCGAAAACCCCTATGCGGAACCGTGTGCATAGGGGCTTTCGGTTTCTCCATGATCGGAAAGGAAACAGTCGGCCATGCTCATCACGCTGATCAATTTAGCGATTGCCCTGGCGGTCGGGATCGTCGGCATGCTGCGTTCGGATCATCCGTTCGCGGTCATCGCGATCACGGGTGCTCTTTTGATCGTGCTGACGGCGCGGGGCCTTTGCGAGGATGAACACGGAACGCAGGGCAGAGTGCTGCGTGTGCTGGTATTAGCCCTGGCTGCGGCTCTCGCCGTCGTGAGCGGCGGTTGGTGGGGTTTCCTTGCCTTCGGCTGCGTTGACAGTATCGCGGTTGTTATCCCGGCAGCGGCTGCTTCGGTGATGTATGCCGTGTGCGAGATCATCCGGAAGCACAGTGAATTCGGGTCGCGGATGGCGGCGGAGACCATTGTGTTCGCGGCTGTTGTCTTATCGGGCGTGTTGCTGATCCTTCTCGCAAAGAAACTTGCAGCCGATGCGAAGAAGCGTGAGAACGCCGCGAAGGAACGCCTTCTCAAGACCAGTGTGAGCGAGATGAACGAGCGTCGCATCAACCGGGAACTTTCCCGGCAGAGCTACGCGATCGACCGGAACGCCAGACTCCTTGAGCGGGAAAATATCAGCCGCAACATCCACAACAGTGTCGGTCATTCGATCACGGCGGCCATCATGACTCTCGATGCCGCGGATATGCTGTACGAGACGAAGCCCGAGGAAGCGCGCAGGCGCATGAACGACGCGAATGAGCGTATCCGGGGAAGCCTGGATTCCATCCGAAGCGCAGTGCGCGCTCTCGATGAGGAGAGCGGTGAATTGCCGATTGCCGATCTGGCCCGGTATCTGCGGAATGCGGCGGAGGATTTTACGATGGACACCGAGCGAACCGTCGACTTTGCCACGGATTATTACGCAGAGGACATCGCCGTGCCGAGAGAGCATGTTGAGTTTCTGACCGGTGTGCTGCAGGAGGCGCTCACGAACGGCGTAAAGCACGGAAGAGCGAAGCATTATACGGTGCTGTTGTCAGCGGATTCGGCGCATGTGCGGCTGCGTGTGAAGGACGACGGGAGTGGTGATTTCAACGAAGCGGTGCGTTCCAAACGGCTCGCGGCGGGCTTCGGTCTTCGGAAAATCCTCTCTTACGCGGAGAGGTGCGGCGGTACTGCATCATTTGCCAATGACGGCGGCTTCCGCACGGAGGTGGAGCTGCCCCTGGGCGGATCGACGGTGCTTCCGGAGGCAGTCCTCCCGGACTATGGCCGCGGACAGTGATATGATGACCGCGCGGGAGTGTCCGGCGAGGCCGATGAGTATCCTTCCCGGGAAGATCCGGTGTTTTTTATATGGGTTTTATGTAAGGAGATAATCTATGTATCGAGTCCTGTTGGTAGATGATGAGACAATGCTTCTCGACAGTCTGGAGGTTATTCTCTCCCTCAATGACATGGAGGTTGTCGGCAAGGCGCATGACGGTGCCGAAGCGCTCGCCGTGCTTGAGCAGAGGATCTGCGACATCGCCCTTGTGGATCTCAACATGAAGGGCATGGGAGGGATTGAGCTGATCGGGCATCTGAAGAAACAGTATCCGCAGATCCGTGTCCTCGTGCTTACCACATTTTACGATGACACGAACATCACCGAAGCGATCCGCGGCGGTGCGGACGGATATCTTCTCAAGGACAGCGGCAAGGATGCGATCCTCGGAGCGATCCGACAGATCATGGGCGGCGTGAGCGTGCTTGACCCGAAGGTTCTGCAACGGCTTACTACGCTTGTAGTACAGCATGATGAAAGGAAAAATGAGTCCACCGAGCCGGCCTTACGGGAGACTTTTACGGAGCGTGAACAGGAGATTGCGGCATTGCTTGTTGAAGGTCTCAGCAATCGCCAGATCGCGGACACCCTGTATATCTCCGAGGGAACGGTGAAGAATTATATATCGACCATTTACGACAAGACCGGCATCCATGACCGGGTAAAGCTCGTGGTCGCCCTGAAGGGGTGAAAAAGTCGGCTTTTCTTGCAATTCATCCTGCGAAAAACTAAAATATTTATAAAATATAATGAAAATGACGGAAAACCCGATATTTGCGGGTTTTCTTTTTTGCTCCTGTGTGGTATAATCACAAAGTGCGTATATATAGAATATGGAAGGCCGCTGGGCAACAGCGGCGTTTTGGCGTTTGTTACATGTATGGGACGATACTCCCGCTGCAGCTGTGTTTAAGCGGCAATCGTGCGGGAGAAAGAATAACCAAAGGGGTGCTTTTATGCGTAAGGTTTCCAAAAGAGTGTTGAGTGTATTCCTGGCTCTTGCATTAGTTATCACAGGAATACCGGGCGTGCCGGGCCTTTCTTCGCAGGTGAAGACCGCGAATGCGGCCGGAATGACCTATGTCCGCGATTCGGAGCTGGATGATCTCACACAGCTCATGAATGAGTTTGGCTTCATTGTGTTTGACACACTGCATATGGAGGGTCATCAGCACTCAAATGTCATGACCGATAAGTTCAGCTCGAACGGAACTCCGGGAACGGATTACTGTGCCTGCGAGTGCACGATCCGTGACGGCGTGAACGGCTCGAACAACAATTACCGGAACAACAACGAGACGATAACGAACTATATCCGCAGTTTAACAGGTTTATCCGGCGATCAGCATTCCATTAAACTCGGGTATTCCCAGGATACGCTGATCGTGGGCACGGGCCATAATGTGTCGTCCTCCGCCGGTACGATCGACGGTCATCGTGTTGCTGACTCCAAGATCGAACAGGACAGCAGCGACAGTCGATATGTCAACTTTGAAGAACTGAAGAAGAATTTCGCTTATTACAGCGGACAACTTGCGGAGAAGCCCGAAACCGTCGCTCTGGTGAACGGGGCTGCGAACACCGCAGATGTCTATGCCGCTCTTAAGGATGACAATAGCAATCCGTTCCTTGAGGTGAAAACCTCTGATCTGTGCGTGTTGAACCTGACTGCTGCTGATTTTTCGCGCATCGGGCTTGACGGAAGACCGTCCATTGCAACCCGTGATTTTACGATCAAGCTTCCCGCGGATTCGAAGGGCCTCCTGATCAATATTGATATGAGCGGAGCTACGGATCTGACGATCTCGAAGCTGCATGTCGAGATCGGCGGAAGATCGGTAGTGCTGGAAGGCAATGTTGCCGAAGCGATTTACGCCACCGATGACAACCGTATCATGTGGAATTTTTATGATTCTTCCGATGCGGCAGGCAACTACTCCGGTAATATCACTATCAAAGGAAGCTTTTTGGGATCGATCATTGCGCCCCACGCTTCCCTGACGTCGGAAACGGGAATTGACGGAATGGCTGTCGTTAACAGAGCCGAGGTCTACGGTGAGTCGCATCGCGCCAACAACAGCATTACCGATCCGTCGATCGAGCCGATCTCCGCGGATACGGTGGATTTTACGCTGATCAAGACTTATGCGGACGCAGATCTTACGGCGATGTCGGAGCAGGAGCGCAATAAGCTGCTTGATAACACGGAGTTTACCTTGTACGGATCGAACGGGACGACTGTAGCAGCCGGACCCTGCAAATTGGTCTGGAACAGTGAGGAGGAACGTGCCGAGGTCGTTTTTGAAGATGTAAAATGCGATCTCGAGGGGGAGGATTCCGTACGGTATACACTGAAGGAAACAAAGGCTCCCGAGGGCTACAAGAAGAGTGATGTAACGGTAGACTGCAGTGTGCGGCAGGACCCGAAAACCGGACTGCCGGTAGTATACTACAAGAAATCGAATGAGGGCGACAATGCCTACAGCAAGGATTTTCCAGAGTTTGAAAATGTGAAGAAGCAGGAGATCACGCCGGTTGTCAGCATCGATGACTGGAC
>CADBLW010000016.1 GCA_902795625.1 uncultured Lachnospiraceae bacterium
CGTGATGCCGACGTAGAAGAGGCGTCGCTCCTCCTCGAGACCTTCCGTATTCTCCTTGCCGTAGCCGTCGCCCTCCACGCTCATTCCACTTGGGAAGAGACCCTCCTCAAGACCGCTGATGTACACATGGTCGAACTCCAAACCCTTGGCGCTGTGCAGCGTCATGAGAATGACATAGTCTGCGGCGCTGTCGACGGAATCAATGTCGGCAACGAGCGCGACCTCAGCGAGGAAGCCGGACAGGGAAGGCTGGTCCGCCTCCTGCTCGTACTGTGCGATCTTATTTTTCAATTCCAAAATGTTGTTGATGCGGTCATCCGCCTTCTCGGGCTCCTGGGCGCGAAGCTCGTCGTCATAGCCGGTAGCCTCTAAAAGGTCATCGATGATCTGCGGCAAATGATAGCCCTCCGCCGTCAGCCGGCTGCCGAGGTCGTCGATCAAGTCGGTGAATTTGCGGATGCCGTTGACCGCGCGGGAACTAAGTCCCGGCACGGAGGAGGCGTCGTGCAGCGCATCGTACAGAGGAATGTCCTTGATATAGGCGTAATCATCCACGCGGTCCACGGTGGTGTCTCCGATACCGCGCTTCGGAACATTGATGATGCGCTTTAAGGACACGGCATCGCTGCCGTTTTCGATGACGCGGAGATAAGCGAGAATGTCGCGGATCTCCATGCGCTCGTAGAAGTTGGTGCCGCCGACAAGCCGGTAGGGAATGCCGCTGTAGACAAACTGCTCCTCAAAGGAGCGGGACTGCGCGTTCGTGCGGTAAAGGATGGCGAAGTCGCGGTAGTTGCCGTGGCCGTCGCGGACTTCCTTCGCGATCTCGCGGACAACCTCCTTCGACTCATCGAGATCCGAAGGGTATTCCGTGACACGGATCAAGTCGCCCTCGTCGTTGTCGGACCAGAGCGTCTTGGGCTTGCGTCCGAGATTGTGCCTGATCACCTCGTTGGCGGTGTCCAGGATGCGGCGGGTGGAGCGGTAGTTCTGCTCGAGCTTGATCACCTTCGCGTCGGGATAGGTCTTCTCGAAATCAAGAATATTGCGGATGTTGGCGCCGCGGAAGCGGTAAATGGACTGGTCGTCATCACCGACGACACAGAGATTGTGCTCGGGTTCGCCCTCATCGTTGATATGCGTTGCCAGCAGACGGATCAGTTCAAACTGAGCCGTATTCGTGTCCTGGTACTCATCCACGAGAATATGCTCGAAACGGTTCTGGTAATAGGCCAGAGCCTCGTGGTTGGTGCGGAGCATCTCCACGGTCTGCATCAGCAGGTCGTCAAAATCAAACGCGTTGTTCTTGCGCAGGAATTCCTGGTATTCCGTGTACGCCCGCGCGACGTTGGGGTCGGACTCACGGCCGATGTCCGAGGAGCGAAAATCCTCGGGACCGATCAGCTCGTTCTTCGCCTTGGAGATCGCGGCAAGCACCTGCTTCGGCGGGAGCTGCTTGACATCGATGTTGAGATGCCGCAGTACATCCCTCATGGCGCGCTTCTGATCGTCCGTGTCATAGATCACAAAATTCTGCTCATAGCCGAGGCCGGTGCAGAACCTGCGGAGCATGCGCACGCACGCGGAGTGGAAGGTGCTGACCCAGACGTCGTTGAATTCATCGTCGAGGAGTCTGGCGACTCGTTCCTTCATCTCGTCGGCGGCCTTGTTGGTAAATGTGATCGCAAGGATGCGGTAGGGGCTGACGCGGCACTCGCGGATCAGGTGCGCGATGCGGTGCGTGATCACGCGGGTCTTGCCCGAGCCTGCGCCTGCAAGGATGAGAAGAGGCCCCTTTTCGTGGAGTACGGCCTCTAATTGCTGCGGATTAAGATTCTCGTATATGTCCATGGATGTTTCCTTCTGATGCTGCTGTTTGTGTAGCCGGTGACCGCGGGATAATCGTAAAAATGCGCCTTCATGCCGTCAGAAAAACAGCAATCCGGGCGCGTCCACCGACAGACACAGTATACCACATCGGGTGTTCGAATACAATGCGTTTAGAATAAAAAACAGAACATTTGTGCGATTTTTGCGGCGTCTCGGGACATGCGGTCAGCACACATCATGCGGTAATAAAAACGAGATAACGGAAATGCACGACACGAGGAAAGGCGTTATTTTCCGATAAGTGACAGAAAAACATTCGCGGAAAATCACAACAGAAGGTTTTCAAAACAAGATGTTGCAAAAAATACGCGAAAAGCGTATAATAGCACCTATGATCGTTGCATGAAAATGCCGCGGAAAAGGGCATTGCAGCGATATGTGAGGCGCGCGGTGAGCCGGTCAACCGCACCGCGACGCGGAAAGGGGAAGCTTATGGACAGAGAATGGCGCAGATACCTCAGGGAATTGCTGGACAGTGTTCAGAATCCGGATTACATTCGTCCGCATGACATTCCGAACATCGATCTGTACATGGATCAGGTGACGACCTTTATGGATGAGCACCTGGAGACGACCAAGCGGTTCGAGGATGACAAGCTGCTGACCAAGACGATGATCAACAACTATACAAAGAACCATCTGCTTCCGAACCCTGCGAAGAAGAAGTACACCAAGGGACACATGTACCTTCTGGTGTTTATTTACTATCTCAAGAACTTCATGAGCATCAGTGACGTGAAGCGCATTGTGGAGCCGATGCAGGAAATGTTTTACGGTCCCGATTCGGATATCAGTCTCGACGAGATCTACGCGAAGATCGTCGATGTCGAGAAGGAAGTTGCCCAGGGGCTCGGCAAGGACGTCATGAAGAAGTTCATGAGATCCCGCAACGCGTTCAACGAGGTAAAGGGCGAGGAGGAGCGAGAGTTCCTCAACATTTTCAGCTTCATCGCGATGCTCAGCTTCGATGTATACCTGAAGAAGGCGATGATCGAGAAGATCATCGATGAGCTGCTCGTGCCGGCCCAGGAGGAGCGCAAGACAAAGAAGGACGGCGGCAAGAAGACTGCCAAGGGCGACGGGAAGAAAGAGGACGCGGCCGAGGAAGCAAAGGACGCGGAGTGACGGACGTGGACGAGGACGAGGACGCGAAGAGCGCGGAATGACTGACGCAGATGAGGATGCAAAGAACGCGGAATGACGAAAGAAAGGGGACATCGACGATGTCCCCTGTTTCAAAAAAGCGTGTTTTCAGATTATTTGTCTTCCTCGCCGGAATTGTCGGCAGCAGCCTCAGCCATGCGCTTTAAAACGAGCGCGTAGCCGTCGTTGCCGTAGGTGAGGGAGCGGTTCACGCGGCTGATCGTCGCTGTGGACGCGCCGGTCTTCTCGGCGATATCGAGATAGGTTTTCTTCTGCGTGAGCATGTCGGCAACCTCGAAACGCTGCGAGATGGCGACAAGCTCCTGGATCGTGCATACATCCTCAAAGAATTGATAGCATTCCTCCACGGTCTTCAGCGTGAGGATTGCGGAAAATAACTGATTGACTGCAGGGGTATGAATATCTTTACCCATGGTAAACCTCCAATGCGCAATGGTCAGTGAAACTGATCTGTTCCCCGCGCGCTATATGATGCGGGGCAGCAGTACCGCGGCCTTCGTTCTGCCGCTGATGATATTTTAGCACTGCACAGAGGTAAAGTAAAGAAGTTTTTCAGAAAATAAAACAATACACAGTTTCGGATGAGAGGAACATAAATATATGAAACGGGGAGACATTGTGACGGGAGTTGTCGGGGATACGACTTTTCCTAACCACGGACATATCGTTGCTGACGGCACGAAGATCAGAGTGAAGGGTGTTCTTCCGGGGCAGGAGGTCGAGGTTTCGATCAAACGGTCCTCCAAGGAGAAGGCGGAGGGCATTTTGCGAAGCGTGATCACCCCGTCGCCGCTGGAGACCGCGGAGCCGCGGTGCCCGCAGTTCGGGATTTGCGGAAGCTGCACGCTGCAGCGCATGCCCTATGATGAACAGTTGAAACTTAAGGAATCGCATATCCGCAAGCTGCTGTCACCGGTGATCCGGAACGCAGCGGAATGCAGGTGGCTTCCGATCGCGGGGAGTCCTTCATTTTACGAATACCGGAACAAGATGGAGTTCACCTTCGGCGATGAGTACCGCGACGGTCCGCTGACGCTCGGGCAGCACAAAAAGGGAAGTATGTACGACCTGGTCAGCGCGGAAAACTGCTGTCTGGTGGACGAAGATGTGAGAAGCATCGTAACTGAGACGCTTCGGTATGTGACGGAGAACGGACTGCCGTTTTATCACAAGATGCGCCGCGAGGGGTATCTTCGGCATCTGTTGGTACGCAGGGCGAAGATCACCGGGGAGATCCTTGTGGATATCGTCACAACGACGCAGCGGGAGCACGACTGGAGCGACTGGGCAGCGCGGATCGCGGCGCTGCCGTTTGACGGGAAACTCAAGGGCGTGCTGCACACGGTCAACGACGCTGTTGCGGATACGATCGTCAACGAGGGCACGACAGTTTTATACGGACAGGACTGCATCACGGAAAAGCTTTTGGGACTGTCCTTTACGATCAGTGCATTTTCCTTCTTCCAGACGAACTCGGAGGGAGCGGAGGTGCTGTACAGCACGGTGCGAGACAGGGTGCTGGAGGTCACCGGAGGAAAGGACGCGGAGGCGAACGAAGTTGCCGGAACGACGCCGCGGGGCGTGATCTTCGACCTTTACAGCGGGACCGGAACCATCGGTCAGCTGCTTGCGCCGGTGGCGCGCAAGGTTGTCGGCATCGAGATCGTGGAGGAGGCGGTAGTGGCGGCGCGCGCCAACGCGGAGCTCAACGGCCTGACGAACTGTGAATTTATCGCCGGCGACGTTTTGAAAAAACTGGATGAGATCACGGACAAGCCGGATTTTATCGTGCTCGATCCGCCGCGGGAGGGCGTCAATCCGAAGGCTCTTGCCAAGATCCTGGCGTACGGCGTCGACCATATGGTTTACATCTCCTGCAAGCCGACGTCGCTTGCGAACGATCTGGCGGCGATCCAGGACGCGGGCTACCGTGTCGTCAGCGTGCAGCCGGTGGATATGTTTCCGCAGACGCCTCATGTCGAGACGGTGGTCCTGCTGTCCCGTGCAGGGGAGTGACGGAAACATGTTAAAGGGGGACTGACAATGGCGAATCTGATCATAGTGTGCGGCCCGCAGGCGGTGGGGAAAATGACCGTGGCGGAAAGCCTTCGCGACAAACTGAAGTACAACATGATGATGAACCACGACAGCATTGAGCTGTCCGACCGGATCTTCGGGTTCGCGACGCCCGCGCAGCGGGAACTCAACGCGGCGGTCCGGGAGAAGGCGTTTGAGCTTGCGGTGAAGCATAACGTGGATCTCATTTTTACGTATGTGTGCGCGTTTAACGTGCCGGAGGACTGCGACTATCTCGCAAGGCTGCGGGATCAGTTTGAGCAGAGCGGCGGAAAATTTTACTTCATCGAGCTGAGCGCGAGCCTTGAGGAGCGGCTGGCAAGAAACGAGACGCCGCACCGGTTGGAGCGAAAGGCTTCCAAGAGGGATGTCGCCTGGAGCAGGGACAACATCCTGCGCGACATGGAGAGATACCGCCTGAACACGGAAGAGGGCGAGTATCTGTTCGAGAATCATATGAAGATCGACAACACAAATCTCACTCCGGATCAGGTTGCGGACATGGTCATCGAGAAGTATGGCCTGACTGCGAACGAGAAGGAGGAGAGGGAATACCGGTTCGGAGTGTGATCGGCAGCGCGGACAAAGCGAAGAAGCGGTATGAAGCTACAGTACAGAGAAATGGGGGGGATACTATGAGAAAGGAATTTCTGGCAGTATTCAGCGGGTTTCCGGAGCATCATTTTTCGAAGGAGATCACGGATCGGCTCCGCGAGGAGCTGACGAAGCGGCGGAGCATCGTGTTTATCACCGCTTGCCCGCTTGACTACGCGCAAAATGACGACGACTGCGACGGCATGCACGAGATGTTCGTTGAGCAGGGCCTGGGCTTTGAGAAGCACAGTGTGATCGACGAGCGCACAGAGCCGGAAGCGGCGAAGGAGCTTGTGGAAAATGCGGACTGCATTTTCCTCATGGGCGGAGGCGTCTGTGAGGAACAGCTGGATCTGATCCGAAGAAAGGGCTGCTATGAGGCTCTGATCGACTGCCATGCCGCGGTCTTCGGCGTGAGCGCGGGGTCCATGAACATGGCGCGGAAGACGGTGGATTTCTTCGAGTCGCCGGAGGCCTTCGACGGGCTCGGACTCACGAACATCACGGTGAGCTGTCACCATGATCCGGAGGACACGTGGCGGTATGAACAGACACTCCGTATGTCCGAGGACCGCACGGTGTACGCCATGGAAGATATGAGCGCGTTCTTCATCAAAGAGGGACGGATCGACGTCGTCGGAACGATCTACCGGGTGAGGAACCGGGAGCTTCAGCAGCTCACGGAGGAAGGAATTAAGGAGCTGGAGCAGGACGAGTTCCGGAGAGTGTTTGACTTAATCCCGGATCAGTTTGACAAGTTCCGGCCGCGGTACAGCGAGGAGCTGTTCGCGTACTTAAACGCGGAGGCGAGGATCGGACCCGGCAAGCGCGTTCTGGAGCTCGGACCGGGGACGGGGCAGGCGACGGAGCCCGTGCTTCGGACCGGCTGCGAATACCACGCCATCGAACTCGGCGAGCATCTGTATCGGAAAATGAAGGAGAAGTACGGAAGACTCCCGAACTTCAACATCGTGAACGACGATTTCATCACCCATGATTTCGGTGATATGAAGTTTGATATGATCTATTCGGCCGCAACGATCCAGTGGATCCCGGAGGAAGTGGCATTTGCCAAGACCTTCGAGCTTCTGAAACCGGGCGGAACCCTGGCGATGATGATGACAAGCGCTGAGTACAAGTCGGACAACGAGGCGCTGTACGGGAAGATCCAGGCGCTGTACGACCGATATTACAAGCCCGATATTCAGTATAAGCACAGGGGCTTCCGCTACACCGCCGCGCCGGAGTACGGCTACACGGAGGTGGAGCGGCACGAGTTCAAGGGGCAGCGGGTGTTCACCGCCGATGAGTACGTGGCATTTTCCGGGACGCACTGCGACCACATCGTGATCCCCGAGCCGGTGCGCACGGAGTTCTTCGAGAGCCTGCGCAAGGCGGTGCTCGATGCGGGAGACAGGATCGTCTTCAACGATACATACGTTTTGTTTATAACCAAAAAACCGTGACAGGAAGGAATGAATGATGGAAGTACTGTGTTCTACAGGCGCGCTGATCGGGCGCCCGAACGGCCGCAACCCGCGGCTTTTAAAGGACTTGACGAAGAAGCTTGCGTGCGACGGCCTGGAATTTATGATGTACAGCACCTGGTACGAGGATGTTGACGCGATCACCGAGTATGTGCAGAGCCTCGGGCTGCACATTCCGGTCTATCACTGCCAGAAGACCGTCGGCGAAGAGCTGACGAAGGGCGACTTCGCGGAGGCGAACCGCAGGCTGGAGATCAACGCGCGCCAGGCGGAGGCCATCGGAGCGCGGAAAATGGTGTTCCACCTCTGGAACGGCGAGCTCTCGGACAGCAACATTGAGAACAACCTGAAGGGCTACGGAGACCTTAGGAAGATCGCGGCGGATCACAATGTGGACCTTCTTGTGGAAAATGTGGTCTGCGTACGTGAGAACCCTCTCTTTTACTGGAGGCAGCTCGCGGACCGCTACGAGGAGCCGCACTTCATCTTTGACACGAAGATGGCGGCGTTTCATGAGCAGATCGACGCGTACTGCGAGGGCGAGTACGCATGGGCGTGGAAGGACGGGCTCGTGCGCCATTACCACATCAACGACTACGCCGGCAGCTATATGGACTGGACGGCGTTGCGGACGCTGCCGATCGGGGCGGGGCATGTGGATTTTCCGAAGTTTTTTGAGTTTGTCAAAGGCACCGGGTACGACGGCACCTTCACCCTCGAATCCACGGCGTTCGACAAGACCGGTACGGTGGACACGGAAATGCTCAACCGGCAGGTGGCGTACGTGAAGGAGCAGTGGAACCGGAACGGGGAGTAATTCCAATGGTATATTGTGTTGATTTTCCGTGCGAAAAATGCAAGTAATCTGTCTGTTATGTCAATAGACTTTTTTCTTCAACGAGAGTATAATATTTCGGGAAATGTATCGGGGGAATTTTATTGACAGAAAGGACAGACGACATGAAGAATTTGTTTGATCTCACAGGACAGGTTGCTGTTGTAACAGGAGCATCCACAGGTCTCGGCGTACAGATGGCCAAGGCGCTTGCAAGCCAGGGAGCCAATCTGGTATTGATGGCACGCCGCCAGAACCTTCTGGATGAGAACAAGGAGGCGATCGAGAAGGAGTACGGTGTGAAGGTTCTCGCCTACGCCTGCGACATCACCGACACCGAGCGCGTCAAGAGCGCTGTTGCCGCGACGATGGCCGAGTTCGGCAGAGTGGATATCCTGATCAACAATGCGGGTACCGGTGCGGTTGCCCCGGCAACGGAGATCACGGATGAGCAGTTCAACAATGAGCTTCAGATCGACCTCTTCGGAACCTTCGTGTGCGCGAGAGAGTTCGGCAAGGAGATGCTCAAGGCACACTACGGACGGATCATCAACATTGCCTCCATGTACGGTCTTGTCGGAAATATGGCAGCCACCTGCGCACCTTACCATGCTGCGAAGGGCGGTGTCTGCAACCTTACCCGCGCGCTTGCGGCAGAGTGGGGCAAGGAGGGCGTTACGGTCAA
>CADBLW010000017.1 GCA_902795625.1 uncultured Lachnospiraceae bacterium
CCATACTCAAAATACGTCTCTTCCTCTGTATAACGCGTAGGGTCCCAGCTGTCGCCTCCCCGGATCAACACAATGGCAAACCGATTTTCCGAAGGAACCCACACAATCCCCTCGTGCCCGTTGATCAGGCGTTTGCGGCCCTTGGGAAATTTCGGTCCCAGAAGGCCCTTACTGCCCATGTTCATCAACTCATTGTCCGTGCCGCAGAACCCGACCATAACCGGCTCGCACAGCACCGCGTCCTTCGGCTCCTCACCGCGCAGCCGCTGCCGCCGGACATTCTCGATCTCCACATCCCCATATACAAGCGGACGCTCGGGATCATTCTGAAAATAAGTTCCTCGTACGATCATAACCCCTCCGTGGGCGGCACCGGATCCTCTTGGTTGCCGGTGCCGAAATACATATTTCTCAACATCTCCATTGTACTCGCAAACGCTCCGTATTCACAGAGGAAGACCCGCCTAATTTTGTCATTATATGTCGCCTTTTCGCAGATTCATGATTGACAGGAAGATGGTGCTGAGATACGATGGTGTTGACGGACCGAGGCAATCAGGAACACTAAAAACGCCGCAGATATGCATTTTCCGGAGAAAGAGAGGACACGAGACTATCGTGAAATACAGAAATCTTGACCTGACATTTTCCATGGACGATGTGACCTTCACGGTTTTAAGCATCAGCAACGAGCAGATGATAATGCCGATCCCGCGGCACAGCCACAGCCGCAACAGCTACGAGCTCCATTACATCTCGTACGGCTACGGAACGCTGATCGCGGACGATGCGACATATCGGATCACCCCCGGGACGTTCTACATGACCGGCCCGCAGGTGTTTCATGAGCAGATCTCCGACCCCGATGACCCAATGCGTGAGTACGGTGTGTACCTGAAGGTCAGCCTGCCGCGCAAGGGTACGAAAAGCGAGCTGCTCCGAGGCTTCCTGAAGCAGTCCTTCTTCTTCGGTCCTGCAGATATCGAAGTTTACGAACTGATGAAGCGATTGATCGGCGAGATCGAGCAGGGGCCGGAAGGCCACCGTCTCATGCTGTCCGCACTTCTTCAGGAGCTGATCGTAGAGATCGCGAGGCTGTACCTGACAGTTCAGAAAACAAAGAACAACAATACTGTAAAAGCACCAAGCGAGGCCCATCTCTACGACACTCATCCATCCGACTCAAAGATTGACGATATGCATTCCCAAACCGCTATTACCCAGGGTTACTCTGCCGGCTCCCATCTGCCCGATGACCAGACCTATCTGATCATCGAAGAGGCCTTCCTGTACAATTACCGTGACATCACTCTTGACAGCCTCGCCTCCCTGCTTAACCTAAGCCGCCGCCAGACCGAGCGACTGCTGCAGCAGCACTACAATAAGACTTTTCTGCAAAAGAAAAAAGAGGCGCGCATGTCCGCCGCCTGCATTTTACTGCAGGCCGGGGACAAAAGCATCGCCTCTGTCGCTTATGAACTCGGGTACTCCTCACCGGAGCATTTTACCCATGCATTTAAGAACTATTATCACGTGACGCCGTCTTCGTACCGGTGAAAGGATCATTCCTTCTGCAGCCGGCTTCGCTTCAGTGCATCGATACGTTCCCCGATTTCTGCGAGACCGACTTTTTCCTCCGTCTTGTCAATCGTTTGCACGATCAGACCATCCTCCTCCCAGCGTACAAAATAAATATCCTCATATTTCGGGTTATCATAGTCCGAATCAAACAGATCATGTATGCTGACCAGGTACGGCTCAAACCGTATCGGATCATCGAGCCGTCCGACTTTGACATCGGAGGACGACGCCCAGTAGCAGCCGCTGTACGCGACCAGATTGCTCCGCTCGTCGTAATGGATCCCCGTGATGATGAAGGATTCGCCCATTCGATAGGAATAGTTGTTGTAGTATCCACGCGGGACATACCGGTATTCCTCCAGCGTGTCCACATCGATGTAGCAGATCCCGTACAGCCCTTCCTTAAACGCAAAATAACGATGTCCGTCAGCATGGTGGATCAACTGCTCGCAGTCATTGGTTCTGCCGTCACAGTTCGCGTATGTGCAGATGGTTTTGCCGTCCCTGCGCAGTTCGCACCGAATGCCGATCCTTACCGTGCGGTGCGAAATCGGCTTTCGGTACACTCGCATATATCGGGAGATCCCTTCCCCGAAATCCGCCGTCTCTTCTCTCTCCAGATTGTCCTCGTCATACAGATTGTCATGCTCCGCCTGATGCCCGTATACTTCATCGTAAACATTGGAGTAGTCGATTCCTTCGTACGGTCTGCCAAACGAATCACAACGGAATTTCATCGTCAGAGCCTGTCCGTTCTCCTCCAGCTCCATCCGCACGATAAATCCCTCCGCAGCCTTGGCTGCGCGAATGTCCTTAAGGACCGGATTCCGACAGGCATTCACCCACCGGATGTAGGTGTCCGTCTCGGCTTCCCAATCCCGCGGATTCAGTGATCTCACATTGTAAAAAAGCAATTCTCCGCGGGGCATCGTCCCGTCATCGAACTTGCCGTAAAGGATCAGATCCACCGGTCGGCGGTCGTTCCCCCGCCGGTCTCTCTCCTCAAACCGGCAGCCCGTGATCTTCGCGGTTTCCGGGTTCATCTGTTGTATATATGTGTATTCGTCCATTGCCGTTCCCTTTCGATGTAGAACAGATGTCCGTACGCACCTTTACTCCTGTCGGCCAACCGCCAGCTTCACGCACTCATAAGCGCCGTTGTAATCGCCGTTTCGTTTCATGTCGTTGATCCGGCGGCACATGTGGATCAGGATCTCCTTATCCGCGATCAGCCGATCGATCATGTCATTGGCCGCCTCGTTGGTCGCACACTCGAACGTTCCGTCGCCGGCCTCCTGCGAGCAGATCGCACCGTACACCTCGTGTCCGCCGATGTGCTTCATGAACATCTTCGGGATCGGGTAGTACGCAAGCTCACTCGGCTTCGTGATCAGGACATCGCACTCCGGCATCAGCAGGTTGGTCGCGTAGACCGCCTTGAAGATGTCCGGATCGTAGATGACGGTGACACCGTCCGCATTCGATCCGCGAAGCTCCTTCACGTATGCCTTCAGGCCCTCGTAATCGTCGGAAAATGCGTGTACTGTCACGTCCGTCAGCACGCTCTCGATCTTCCCGTACACTTCCTTGTGGTCCCCGAAGTTGATGAATACGGCGGCCTCGTTTTTCTTCACGTACGGAAGCAGATGTTCGAGCATCGACTTAAACTGCGCAAACCCCGCGCCCGCACCGCCGACCGTCATCAGGAAGCGCATCGGCGCGCCCGTCTCCGCCCTTCGGATGCGAAGCGCATTGTCCTCCTCTAAGTTGACGAGAAGTTCATGATCGACGTAGCGGCCGACCATTTTCAGATCCTTCTCCGGAATTCCGTGCAGACTTGTCTTGGAGAATCCGTTGAGCATCTTGTATCCGAGGTAAGCGAACGGCGTCTGCACCGTGTGCACGGCTCCCTCCGAGAGATGAAGCGCCATCGGCCAGTTGTCCGGGATCGCATTGACGACATGCGTCATGCCGGCGTGCACCGCTGCCTGGCTCGGCCAGACATGCGTCGCAATGTACGGCACATCCTTCGGAAGCGGTGTGAGCAGCGGCGTGAGCAGCTCCGCATTTTTCTGATCCTGCGCGTTATAGGTGATCTGCCGGAAGCCCTCCTTGTTCAGAGGTTCCCAGACAAACCGATTGAACAGCCGCGATTTCTGCGAGATGCGGGACGCGATCGAGTACATATTATTCTGCTCCCGGATCATCGCCGAACCGGTCGCATTCATGCCCGCGAGGTCAAGCCAGTACGGCGTGTACCCGAGCGCTCTCGCACAGGACGCCATTGCGATGCTGATCCGGTAATGCCCGAATCCCATGCGGATGTTGCCTACCACCAGCGCGTTGTCCGGAAGTTCCGCAGGTTCGTCCGCGAGCACCAGCTTCCGGATCCCTAGGTGTTCCAGCGCCGGAACTTCCTCCGCCGCATAGCAGTACTTCGTCTGCGAGTCGTCACCGTACCGGTCGACATACTTCTGTTTCTTCTTCTCCGCCTTGGCGAGCGTCGCGCGGTCGATGCGGTTTCCGAAGATCACGCCGGACTTGTCCCTTGCGACTTCCTCCTCCGTCGGTCTCGCTCTCTCCGTGATCGTGCCCTTGCGGTAATCGTACGACAGGAACCGCTGCACGCCGTCCAGCTCGAACGCAACCACGGCGCTGCGGCC
>CADBLW010000018.1 GCA_902795625.1 uncultured Lachnospiraceae bacterium
AAATCCTTCGATCTGCGATTTCGTCATCAGCACGATAACGCGATCGGTATCCGAGACGAGGATCGCGCCCATGTCACAGATCCTGTCAATCTCCGGCTGCAGCAACGGTCTGGCAAACTCCCGCTCATACTCGGGGTACCGGCTGATGATGTCGCGGATCTCGCAGATATAATTCCACTCCTCCTCGGTGTGGGAAGCACGCCATACATCCTCAAAGATCACCCACGGATCATGCTGTTCGTAGTACTCATAATCTCTCTCCGCCTCGGGGTATTCCTTATAGTACACGTTTTTCATATAATCGTAGTAGTCTTTCTCGTATTGCACGATAGCCGGATCTTTCTCGTATTTTGCGACAAATTCATCATGGAACGTGTTGATTTTATACTGGTAATCAGGATAAAACTCGATCTCCACCGCAAAATACGTATCGTCGTCCTTGACCATCTGGACTGCTTCCTCCAGAGTCCATGGGTATATCTCCATATGACCGTAACCGGGGATGTAGTCTGCACGTATAAAAGGGTTGTTTGCTTTCATCGAGAACGTCGCCGTGTCCGGAAACACCGGCGTAGGCGTCAGGACTTCCGTCGGCTGCACAGGCTCCGTCGGCTGCGCGCTCTCTCCGGTCGGCTCTGCGGTTACTGCTGCGGTCGGCGTGGTTTCTCCCGCGCTGTTCGCAGGATCCGTGTTCCCGCGGTTCTTTCCGAACTTCTGATACAACGGGATCGTTGCCCCGATAATCACCACAAGCGCAGCAGCCCCGATCACCAGCTGCCGCCGGTTTCTCTTTCTTCGTTTCTCTGTTTCATATTGCTCGGTTTTCGATTTGATCCTCTCAAAAATCTCCTTATGGTTTCTCATGGTATCCCTCCTTCGCCAGCTCCTCCCGAAGAGCAGCCCGGGCGCGCTTCAGCAGACCGTTCACACTGTGGTTTGTCCGGTTCATCGCGAGCGCGATCTCCTTCACGCTCATGTCCTCACCGTACTTGAGCCAGAGCACACGGCGATACTCCTCCGGCAGCCGCTGCATGGCGCCGTGCAGCAGATGCTTTTCCTCCTCGCGGACGCACTCCTCCAGGGCCTTGCTGCCTTCCCGCGCGAACTCTGCCAGCTCCTCCGCCGAAACCGGCATCTCGTGATGCGTCTTCCGCAGATAGTAAAGCGTGTTGTTGCGCCCGATGGCATACAGGCAGGTCTTGAACGAGGATTTTCCGTCAAATGACGGTCTCTTCGTCGTCAGCGTGAGGAGCGTCTCCTCCGCCATGTCCTCCGCGTCCTGCGGGTTGTTCAGATAGCGGTTCAGATAGAGAACAAGGCCGTCATAATAGGCATCGATGATCTCCATCAGACCGTCCCAGTCTCCGTCCAGAAAACGGCGGTAGCTACTTGCGCCGTCATCCATCGTCCTCACCTCCCGTCTGCCGTTATTTTCCTGCCCTTCTGTCTCTTAGTAGCAGTAAAGCGGAATAATAGTCACATCATTTTCCGAAAAATAATTTGCGCGAGGCCGCGCACACAGGCATCTGTCGTCGGATGATACCATTCCATCCGATTCAGTATACCATACATGCGCAGCCCCGCGCAACATCGTAAATACTTATGTTTATCTTGGTTTTATACCGTTCTACTGCTGTAGACCATCCTTGATGAACGGTTTCACTCTGCGTGCCACGAGCACCGCGACCGCCATCTTGACAAGGTCAGGCACGATGAACGGGAACACGCACCAGCCGAGCACCGTCATCAGGCTGACAGGCCCCTTGCTGCCGATGTACACATACATAAACCATGCCGTGCCGAAGGCGTAGCAGACCGTCAGTCCGGCAAGAAGCGCCCCGATCTTCACCGCCTGCTTCTCTCCGAACAGCTTCGTGAACGCCATGTACAGAAGACCCATGAAGATAAAGCCGATGATATATCCGCCCGTGCTTCCGAGAAGGACGCCGAAACCGCTGTTGAACCCGGAAAATACGGGCACGCCCACGGCGCCGAGCATGATATAAACGATTACTGCCATGGTCCCGCGCATTCCGCCGAGCAGCAGCAGTACCGCAAATACGGCAAATGTCTGCAGCGTGAACGGCACCGTCGTCGGGATGGTGATCCACGCGCCCACGGTGATCAGCGCCGCCCCTATGGCGATATACACCAGATCGAGCGTGCGCATTGCCGTGCCGGTTCGTTTAACAGTAGCAGCTTGCATAGTACAAAAAACTCCTTGGATTTATTTGCCGGAGATCACGATCCCGTCAAACGCGATGTACGGAACAACCGTCATACCGTCGCAGAGCTGTTCCTTCGTAATCCCGCGGATGTTGGCAAACATGGCACCGAGGTTGCCGTTGACCATCGTCTCCATCACGGCACATTTTACCTTGCCGTTCTCGATAAGGAAGCTGTTCTTCGCGACGCCGGAAAATTCACCGTTCGTTCCGGGATATCCGCCGGAAAATCCTCCCATCAGAAGGCCGTGATCCACCGAAGCGATAAGTTCCTCCAGCGTCTGATCACCCGCATCCACAACAACGTCACGCCCGGTGTTTTTGATCATCGGCCGTCCGGTCTTGTTGGACGCATACAGTCCGAGCATATGCGTCTTCAGCACGCCGTGATCGATGATCGTCACTTCCTCGGTGCGGAAGCCGTCCTGCGTTCCGCGCTCACCGACAACGATCCTCTCGTCAAACGGCTTGAGCGCCACCGTAAGCTTCTCGTCCGCAACCTTCTCGCCGACCTTGTCGAGCCACTGGCTCGTTCCGTCGATGATCACGTTGCTGCTCACATAATTGCTCATCAGCATGGACAAAAATTCCGTGACGCAATCCGGTGTCATAATGACCGTGCCCTCGAATTTGCCTTGAACGGTCTCGGGACAGAGACTGTTCTGCGCATCCTCCAGTTGCCGACGCACATTGTACACATCGATAAAAGGTGTGTCAAGGTCTTTTGTCACAAATCCGCCGCCGGCAATACCGGTGGTCTTCTCGCCGTCGATCGCGCTGAACTCGATGCCGAACTGGTAATATCCGCTGAAGCCCTCGAACTCGGTTCCGTTCGTCGTGCGGCTGATCCAGTGGTTACGGTCGAAGGATCCGATCCCCATCATGATGTTGATCTTCGGATACTCCTTCTCCACCGTTGCAAGGAACTCCTTGATCCGCTCAAAGAAGCGGTCCATATCCGGCTCATACACGCCCTGTTCGAACACGTCCTTGCCCTGGTCCGGCGCAAAATCATGGCACGGATCCTCCTCTGCCGACTCCGCCGCGGCAATGCCGTCGTCCGTCAGCTTCGCAAGGCCTTCCTCCGTGATGTCGTTTCCGCTGACGCTGCCCATCCGCGCGCCGCGGAACACCTTCAGGGAACCGGAGTTGTTAAACACCGTGCGCATCAGCTTGAAGGAGTTGCCTTCTACGTTCAGCTCCTGCTTCTCCGACTGCACCAACGTGTAAGTGTATTTTTCAACATTTTTCGACTGTAAGATCGCGTCAAAGGAATCC
Organism: uncultured Lachnospiraceae bacterium; assembly: GCA_902795625.1. Taxonomy (GTDB): domain Bacteria; phylum Bacillota; class Clostridia; order Lachnospirales; family Lachnospiraceae; genus ISDg. The sequence continues at coordinate 3,504 of CADBLW010000018.1, forward strand.
GCGATCGCTCTGATCTCACTCATGCTCTTTCCTCCCCCTTTCCTATCGTCCGCCGATCATGATCTTGCAGCGCAGATGCGGTCCGCCCATACCGACTGCCATCGGCTGCTTCTTGCCGCAGGTACCGCTGGTCGACCAGATCACCTCATCGGATATCATGTCAACCGACTTGAGCATATCAAACGCGACACCCGTGACCGTCGTGTCCAAAAGCGCGCGCCCCAGTTTGCCGTTCTTGATCTCATAGCCGCAGGTCACGCCGAACATGAACTCGCCCGTGAGATCGGCCTGTCCGTTGCCGGAATCGATCAGATAGTAACCGTCGTCCACCGACGCGATCAGCTCCTCCACGGTGTTCTTTCCGGGAAGGATGCATGTGTTGCGCATGCGGATCAGCGGTTCATCGGAAAATCCCCATCCGCGCGCGTTGCCGAGCGGTGTCATGCCGTACTCTGCCGCGCTCTCGCGGTCATTCATGTAGCCCACAAGAATGCCGTCCTTGATCAGGACCGCGTCCTCCGCCTTCGTGCCTTCATCATCCAGATACACCGGAAGCGGCGCTGCAGCTCCGTCGTACGTGTGCGCAAAATCAACCATCGTCACGAGGTCGGACGCCACTCTCTTGTTCAGGTTCGGTCCTGCCACGCTGCCGCCGCGGACCAGGTCCGCCTCAACGGTGTGTCCGACAGCCTCGTGCGCCAGCATACCGCCCATCATGCCGCCCAGGACAACCGTCTTGTAACCGGCGTCCGCGTAAACGCCTTCCTTCTTGTCCATCAGCCGCTCATAAATCCTGTCGATCTTCGGCCACATGGTCTCCGGATCCGTAAAATGATCATCGAATCCGCCGTATCCGCCGAACACATCCATCATCTCCACCGGCACGCCGTCCTTCGTCTCCGAATCCATCACAACATACATGTGAGCGCGCGGATAGAGCACGTGTCCGTTGTAAGCGTCGGACGTGTAGATGATCTTGTCCATGGAGTCCTCGGTGTACACGACGACCCGGCTCGTCAGATCCGGATACTTCTCCGCGATATGATCGTCCACCGTGCGGCACAGCTCGATGATCCGCTTCTGATCGGCGTCGACGATCTGCCCCGACGTGGGAATGATCCCTGTCCCGAAGGACGGCGGAAGCACGATCCTCTTGTCCGAGTGTCTTCCCAGCAAAAGCGCATTGTCCGTAGCCGCCTTGATCACCTTCTCCGCAGCCTCCGGCGTATACTCCGCAACAGACGCGAATCCGTACATTCCGTCCCGGTTCACGCGTGCGCTGACGCCCCTCTGATCGCTGCGTGCGTTCTGCACCAGATTTCCCTTAACCATCACAACCCTGCGGGTGCGGTTCTCCTGTCCGCGCAGGATTGTCTGCACACCGTCCGCAAACAGTGTGCATTTGGATTTCAATACATCCTGAAGCATAGTTTTCCTCCCGTATATGATCTGAGAATCTGCGGAAAATTCAGCCGCCGAAGGCGCATTTTCCGCGAGATCCTTAGAAGAAGTATACCATAAAAAAACCGCTCGCACAATCGACGAAATTGTCAATTGCGAGCGGTTTGATTCTACGATTCGGATAGTTTTATGATGAGTTGCTTTTCGGGTCCCGGTCACTGCTCTTCGAAGCACAGCTTCAGCACTTCCGCAGGCTTCATATCCTGCACACGGAGTTCGTCTGACAGGCCTCCCGCGGCTGTGGTGTCCCATGTGAATCTGCCGGCTACATCACCCTCGATGTTCATGTATGTGCCGGGGCTGCACAGACGAGCGGGATACCTGCGGTACCACTCCGGGTAGTACTTCGACATGTACTCATCCGCCAGTTTGAACGCCTCGCAGTCCTCAGAGAGACCGATGGCCCCGATCGCCACACCGCCGCCGGGCTGCCCCGTCCGGCTCATGTGACCGTTGGTCGAGTGAACGATCAGAATACTGCCGTCATCGCAGGTGCCGAGCGAGATCCACACATGCCCCTTGATGCTGACAACATCACCGGGTTTCAGACACGGCATCTCCCCCTTGGAGGAGATCATGTTCGGCTGCTCAACGTACTCCTGAGGCTGCATCAGCTCCTGCGAAAAATCGCCCCAGCCGCGCGCCGCAAGCTTGCCTGCCATCTTCGTGGAACTGCCCACGTAACCGTCCCGTCCGCTCTCCGACTCCATCGTGTTGTAGATCACCCATCCGACGAAGCCCGAACAATCCAGGCCCGCGTAATAGTATTCGTTGTATGCGCCGAACGGATAGTAGCTCGTCTTCGGATCGCGCAGCTCCGCGTTGTCGTCCTTGTCGCGGAACGTAAAATTCTCATCCTGCTCGTTGAAGAATTTTACCCAGTCCGAAGAAACGCCGATGGTTCTCGCCTGGATCGAGCTGCCCTCGTCCTGCCAGTCCCAGCCGCCGCCGTATATATAGAGCGTCGTTCCGACCGGCATAAGCGATGTCTTAATGAAATTGAGGAGCGTCTTCTCACCCGGCGTTCCCTTGACGACGGGCTCATACGCTGCCGCTGCCTCGCCGATCTCCGTCGCGTCAACCACGACATCGTCCCTGACGGTTATGCGGTAATCATAGCCTTCCTTCAGCTTGTTCTGGATCGGATACAGCAGATTGCCGTCCGCATCCGCTGCGGAGTTATCCACGGAAAATGTCTTCTCGCTCCCGTCAATGAGGAAGCGATACAGAAACTGCTCGATATTTTCCTTCTTCGTCTCCGGCTCGCCGTAATCCTTCACGCCGAGATATTCGGCCTCATACACCGCCTCACCGCTCTCCGCGGGAGTCACTGTCGGCGTCTCCGGCGCATCTGTCGGCTCAGGCTCCGTTGTCGGGGTTGCCTCCGTCGTGGGGATCGCCTCCGTCGTCGGTGTTGCCTCTGTCGTGGGTGTCGCTTCCGTCGCGGGGGTCGCCTCCGTCGTCGGTGTCGCCTCACTCACGGGCGTCGCCGTGGGCGTCTTCTCCTCCGGCGTCTGATTGCCGCACGCCACCGCCGTCAACGCAAGCATGGTCATGACAGCCAGTGCAGCAACAGTTCGTCTGATCTTACGCATATTCCGATCTCCTCTTTCTCTGTCCCGTTCTCACCCGGGCGTAATCACATAATCACTGTTACAATAATACGCTCTAACGCCCCTCTTATCAAGATGCAACCTCCGTGCAGCTGCAAAATGTGCAAAAGTGACAATTATTCTGACAATTCAGCATTACGATCCACCGCAAAAGGAAACACGGCCTGTCCGGAATCCGCAGTTTCACCGGACAGGCCGCATCATTCAAGAAATCTTCGCCGGGATTATTATCCCCGGACACACTTATACCGGGAAACAGACTTCCGTCAGGTACTCGTCGGGATTTTGCGTCTGCACGGGACCCACATGATAAATGTTGAACATGGGGCCGGTCACCTGGTACCCGTTGTCCCGGATCCACGATACGACTGCCGCCATCGCGTCGCCCATCTGGTCGTAGCTGCCCTTGACGAAGCAGCTCGCCACCCGAACCGCCGGCAGTGTCTTGAATTTCACGTGCTCGGTATCCTCGTACGTGCCCTTCACGGTCATCCACACAAGGATGGAAACATCGGATTCCTTAAACTCGGGATCGAGGAACTCCGCGGCCGCAAGGCACGGATCCGCCGGCACAAGCGGCGTCTTGCACTCCTGCAGCATACCCCACGCCATCCCCTCATCCTCGTACCGGGGAATGATCGTCTGTACCGTCGCGGCATAGCGCTCTGGAATTGTCTTAACTGTAACGTCGAAACTCATGGTTTGCTCCTTTCGCAGCCTCTTTCGGGCCGATTCCAGAAGCATCAGCTTATACTCCGTCTCCTTCTGCGTTTCCGTCAGCTCACGCTCTCTCTGCGAGAGGTACTCGTCCAGCTTCTCGCTGTCGTCGTAAACCTCCAGCATCCGCGCGATGTCGGCCAGGGCAAAACCCATATCCTTCAGCGCGGTGATCCTCGCGGCCGTGTACAGCTGTTCCTCACGGTAATAGCGGTACCCGGAAAATGTATCGATCTCGGCCGGCTTCAACAGCCCGATATCATCGTAATGACGGAGCATTCGGATGCTCACTCTGGATAGTTTTGAAAAATCACCTATTTTCAGCATGCCTGTCGCCTCCCATGGGTATGCCGCAGGGTGTCTGTCCGCGGCATCATTTCTTGAGCTCGACCTCAGTGTAAACCCTCACACAGTGTGAGAGTCAAGCGGAAAATGAAACTATTTTCCGATTTTTTTGCAAATGTACAAAAGATGGCTCGAAGCACCCAGCAGCTCGCGCTTCTCGCACGTCGCCAGATGGTACCGAAGGAACTCCTCAAAATGCTCGTCGGTCATCGAAAAATCAACCCGCTGCTCCGCAAGTTCCATCACCGTGTCCGTCGCAGCCGTGGCCAGATGCTCCACCGGCTCATCCCGGAACAGTTCCTCAAACTCGACGATGTCGTAGCCCGTGAACAGCTGCTCCGCAAAATGCTTCGTGCGATACGCCTCGTCGAAGTTCTCCTCCATTCCGAGGTGGAGCGTGTCCTTTAAGTAGTTGTCAAACAGGATCGCGTACACCGACAGAAAAGCGAACATCATGACGCCGCCATCCTTCGTCACGCGGATCGTCTCACGGATCGTCCTGCGCACTTCCTCGGGCTCATAGAGATGATACATCGGACCGAAGGAAAGCGCAACGTCGAACGCACCGTCCGGGAACGCCGCAAGATCCGTCGCGTCCCCCTGCACTGCCTGCAGCCGCAAGCTTCCCTCCGGGAATTGTGCTGCCTTCCTGCGAAGTATCTCCAGGTTCTTCTCCACCAGCTCCACCGCGGTCACATCGTAGCCCTCCTGCGCCAGAGCAAGCGAATACCTGCCGGTTGCCGCGCCGAGCTCGATCAGCTTTGCTCCCGGCTTCGCGTACCGGTGGATGTACTCCATCGTCGTCGCAAACTCGAGCTGCCCGTGGCGGCTCCGGTCAAGACGGGTGTCCTCCTGCACCTCCTCGTAAAAACTCGTAACGATCTTCAACCTCTCATCCATGATGTTCTCTCCTTTCCCTGAGGATGTTCCTCTGATCATGCGCCGTGTCCGTCGGAAAATACTCCCGTTGCTCCCGCCCGGCGATCAAAAAGGCCGCCGATCCGGATGGACCAGCGGCCTGCATATACATCAGTACTGTATGTTCGCCGTATTCCTCATCCGCATCTCAACATAAGACCGCTAACATTACCGTTAACCGCCTTAGAATCGGGATTCGGATTGGAAGATACCATTGCGTACATAAGATGAACTCCTCGAAAAATATTGGGCTAACTATACTACAGCATTTTGCGGTTGTCAATCATCATTTTCCGAAAAATATTCAATAAACACCATATAACAGTTGACAACTGTTTTGAACTGTTATATACTGTTTATCGAAGACAGAAGGGAGGAACCGTTCATGAATATCATTTTGAACAATTCATCCATGATCCCCGTGTATGAGCAGCTGATGTCGCAGATCAAGCAGGCGATCATCAACGGCAATCTCGCGGAAGGCGCGATCCTGCCGTCCGTGCGCAGCCTATCCGCCGAGCTTCGGATCAGCGCTCTAACCGTCAAGAAAGCATACGATAAGCTGGAGGAGGAAAGCTTCGTGGTCACCGTCCACGGAAAAGGCACCTACGTTGCCGCAACCGACCGGCAGCTTGCCGTCGAGGCAAGGCGCAAAGCCGTCGAAGACGATTTTGCCGCCGCAGTGCAGCGGGCGAAGTCCATGGGCCTTGAAGACAAGGAGATCCGGGAGATCGTCGAGATCCTCCTCTCGGAATCCTGACCTGCCTATGCCCCGGTCTGACGCATGTATGCCCGGACAGCTCCGCATACAGCGGCGCCGATCACTCACACATATACAACGGAGGAGCAACACCATGATCTCATTAGTCAATTGTCAGAAGAAATATAACGATTTTACGCTTGATATCTCGCTGGAAATCCCCGCAGGCAGGGTCACCGGCCTTCTCGGACGAAAC
>CADBLW010000019.1 GCA_902795625.1 uncultured Lachnospiraceae bacterium
CACGGCGACTTCTGCCTGCCGAATGTCTTCTTCGAGGAAGGCAAGGTAAGCGGCTTCATCGACCTCGGAGATGCCGGGGTTGCGGACCGTTGGTACGATATCGCACTTGGATACCGGAGCTTGAAGCACAATGCCGACGGCACCTACGGCAAGACCTACGAGGGTGTCAACCCGGACGAGCTGTTTACAAAGCTCGGGATTGAGCCGGATTGGGAGAAGATCAGGTATTACATTTTGCTGGATGAACTATTTTGACAGGATTGGCATACGGCCGGTCACGAGCTTGTGACGGGGAGATCAGGATCAGTTACGGTTACGAAGAGAGAACTGCTTCCGACAGGAGGCGATGGAGGTGATATTTTATGGTATCATTGGTGATTGCTCTTATCGTTTTATTGATCGGTTATATGATCTACGGCAGGCTGACGGAGCGGATCTTCGCGCCGGACGGCCGCGAGACACCGGCGATCGCCGTCAACGACGGCGTGGATTTTGTGCCGATGAAACCGTGGAAGTCGTTCCTTGTTCAGCTTTTGAACATCGCGGGCACCGGTCCGATCTTCGGAGCGCTCATGGGAGCGTGCTTCGGTCCCGTGGTCTTCCTCTGGATCGTGTTCGGCTCCATCCTCGGCGGTGCGGTGCATGACTACATGAGCGGCATGATCTCGTGCCGCCACAAGGGCGGCTCCGTGGCGGAGTTGTCGGGCATATACCTGGGAACCGTCGTAAAATGGATCATGCGCGTATTTTCCGTGGTATTGCTCGTGCTGACGGGCGCGGTGTTCGTGAACAGCCCCGCGGCATTGATCGCGCGGCTGACCCCGAAGTCGCTGAATGAGACGTTCTGGATCGTTGTGATCCTTCTGTACTATGTGTTGGCGACGTTGCTTCCCATCGACAAGCTGATCGGCAGGCTCTATCCGATATTCGGCGTCATCCTGATCGTGATGGCGGTGAGCGTCCTGGGAGGAACGCTGTTCGGCGGCTATACGATCCCCGAGGTCACTCTCGCGGACCTTCACCCGGACAAGCTTCCGGTGTGGCCGTTCATGTTCATCACCGTGGCGTGCGGCGCGATCTCCGGTTTCCATGCGACGCAGTCGCCGATGATCGCCAAATGCATCACAAACGAGAAGCAGGGCCGCAGCATCTTCTACGGCGCAATGATCGCGGAGTCGGTGATCGCGTTGATCTGGGCAGCGGCAGGAGTGGCATTTTACGGAACAACGCAGGTTTTGAACGAGGCGATTACCGGCCTCGGACAGTCGGGTACGGTCTATGAGATATCGAAGACCATGCTCGGTACGGTCGGCGGAATCCTTGCGGTTGTCGGCGTTGTGGTCTGTCCGATCACCTCCGGTGACACGGCGTTCCGAAGCGCGCGTCTGATCCTGGCGGAAGTTACCAGGCTGGACCAGAAGAAGATCAGAAACCGTCTGATCGTCACGCTGCCTTTGCTCGGCGTAGGCGCGATCCTGACGCAGCTTGATTTCAACGTGCTGTGGCGGTATTTTTCGTGGTCCAACCAGACGCTTGCGATGATCTCTCTGTGGGTGGCGACAGCCTACCTTGTCAAGGAGGGAAAGAAGCGCCTGAGCTCGCTGCTCACGGCTTTGCCGGCCACATTTATGTCCGCCGTCAGCGCGACGTACATCATGATGGCCGATGAGGGCTTCGGGCTGGCTGCATCCATCGCATACCCGGTGGGCATCGGGTTTGCGCTGGTTTTATTCTGCCTGTATCTTGTGTTCCTGCGCAGGCGGAAAGACGATGATAAATAATCAACGGAAAATGAGGGGGATTTATGGAAGTACGAAAGTTAGCAGGCGAGGAGCGATATGCCGCGTATCTGACGGCGGTGTACTGCTTTCACTCGCGTGTGGAGGATGTTGAGGCGAGACACGAGCACCAGCTGAATGTCACGATCGAGGACTGGGGCGCGTTTAACGACAACAATACATTGATGGCACGAGTCATCAACAATCACTTTGATTTTTATGTGGACGGAACCGCAGTGAAGGCCGGCGGCATCGGCGCTGTGGCGACGCTGCCGGAGTACCGCAACTCGGGCGCGATCCGGGCGATCTTCAAGGATTTGCTGCCGGAGGCGTACGCAAACGGCGAGGTGATCTCGGCGCTCTATCCGTTCAAGCATGAATTTTACCGCAAATTCGGCTACGAGAC
>CADBLW010000020.1 GCA_902795625.1 uncultured Lachnospiraceae bacterium
CCGTGCATGATCTTAAAGTCCGACGGTGCGACGCTCTACAACACGACCGATCTCGCGACGATCGTAGAGCGCATGCAGCTGTTCGACCCGGATCAGATCATCTACGTTGTAGACAAGCGCCAGGATCTGTATTTCGACCAGATTTTCCGCTGCGCCCGCAAGACGAAACTGGTGAAGCCCGAGACGATCCTCACGTTCATAGGTAACGGTACGATGAACGGGAAGGACGGCAAGCCGTTTAAGACCCGCGAAGGCGGCGTGATGCGGCTTGAGATGCTGATCGAGAATGTCGCGGATGAGGTTATGCGGAAGATGGCGGACCGCGATTTTCCAGAGGAGGAGAAGCGCGAGATCGCACACAAAGTCGGTCTTGAGGCTCTGAAGTACGGCGATCTCTCCAACCAGGCAACCAAGGATTATATATTCGATATCGAGCGGTTCACCTCGTTCGAGGGTAACACGGGACCGTACATTCTCTACACGATGGTGCGGATCAAGTCGATCCTCGCGAAGCTCGGAGAGCTTCCGGCAGTGCCCGGGAAGGCGGGGAGTTATGAGCGCGGGGCGGAGGAGACGAAACTTCTGCTGACGATCGCGAGATTTGCCGATATGGTGGAGAAGGCCGTGGCGGAGCTTGCGCCGCACAAGGTATGCCAATACCTGTTTGAACTTGCGGACAACGTGAACGGTTTCTATCACGCGAATAAGATCGTCGCGGAGAGCGACGAGGCGAAGAAAAATGAGTGGATTTCCATTCTGAGAACGGCTCTTGCGGTATTCTCGGACGGAATCGAAATGCTTGCATTCGAAGCACCGGATCGAATGTAGAAAGTGAGGGAACAGTATGCATCGAAACGATGGGGCGGCTAAGAAGGGATTGCTCAGTGTGATTATTCTGGCAGCTGCTTTGCTTTTTGCCATGTTGCCGGGGATTATCTCCGGTGTTCATGCGGAAGGCGAGGATACCACCGAGGTTAAGACGGTTGATACGTCGGAAGACGTTGTCAACAAGGATCATTATCTTAACGGTTACTACGAGGGAACCGTCAACAAGTATGCCAGCGGTATGCGCGAGAAGCCCGGTTCTAAGAACAAGGACGGGGCCAAGAAAGACGATATCCTGAAGACGAGCAAGGGCAAGCAGGTTATCCTAAGTAAGGGCACCAAGGTGCTGATCTTCGGTGAGCAGAGAGACAGTGACGCCGATGTCTGGTATCATGTGCAGGTGACCTTCGAGAACGAAGTGTTCGTAGGATATGTATACAGCGGACGTGTCACGGCTTCCGATACGCTGATCGCGTTCACGCCCACTCCGGCACCGTCTCCGGAAATTACCGAAGAAGTTCCTACACCGACCATAAAGGGTGAGAATGGGCTGAAGGAGCCCACCACGGCACCGAGCGAAACGACGAGCAATATGGTCGAGAAGGCGAAGAAGAGCCCGTGGAGCATCTGGAAGCTGTTGCTGATCCTCCTGGCTGCGTTCGTGTCCTTCGTGATCATCTACATGATCGTGAACCACTATGCGGAGAAGAAGATCGATGAGGAGATGAAGCACTCCCCGAACCGTGACTATACGCTTCCTCAGCTTGAGGGTGAATCGGATGAGGATTATGAGCGCGCCCGCAGAAAGGCACGCAAGAAAGAGGTTGCCCGCGATTACAAGGATCAGCGGAAGCGCAACATCGCCGACGAGCTTGAGCTCGATGAGGAGCAGATCGGCGAGATCGATGATTTCGACAACTTTAAGATCAATATGGACGGTGTGTTTGATGACTACACCGATACGCAGGAGTCTGTATCCGCAGCAGTAGCTGAGGCAGTTTCCGAGGATGCGCGCGAGCAGGGTGCAGCCGCTCCCGAGGCAAGAAAGACCGTTGAGGAGTGGAACGCCACCGAGGCGGAGCTCATAAAGAACCTCTCGGACAATGCCGATGAGCAGGAGAAGGAGCTGATCCGCCAGATCGTTCCGAACTATGTTCAGCCGCAGACCGCCGAAGAGCCGGCAGCGGCAGCGGACGGTTCCGAGGAGATCACATTCACTCCTGAGGAACTGATCCTCCGCAAGAAGCTTGATGAGCTGAAGGAGCAGGATGTTCTGGTACACAAGAAGCGCGGCGTCGGCGAGGTTATCGACAACAGCGACGCGAATATCATTCAGGTTCGTTTTGACCGTGACCTTCGTTTCCTGAAGAAGGACAAGCTGGTTAAGAAGCATCTGGTTGATCTGTAAAATACGTTAGCTGCGTCCCCGGAGCATTTTCCGAAGGACCGCACATAACGGTTTCCATCTGATCGCATTCGGAAGGAATGACGGACAGCCGCCATTCCTTCTGTTATGTATCCGCCGTATTCGGCGGAGGAAAGGTAGTTCTCATTGAAGAAGGTTCTTCGAAAAGACTTGAAGGAAATCCTGACACCGGCAGCGATGATGGCGATCGCATTCGTCGTGCTGGAGTGTCTTATCCTTGCCGGCGTGGGAATGCGCAACGCGTCATTGATCGTGACGACGATCTACATTGCCATTTACGCCGCGGCCATCACACTGGCGTATCATCTCGGC
>CADBLW010000021.1 GCA_902795625.1 uncultured Lachnospiraceae bacterium
GCTGGCGCGGTATCTGGAAGGGAAAAATTACGACAATATCATTTTCATAACCCACAGCTTCGGCGGGCTTGTGTGCGGGCAGGCGCTTGCCGCGAGCGAAACCCTGCGGGAGCACACGGCGATGCTTTGCATGGTTGGTGTTCCGGTGAACGGCACGGCAGGCATCGCGCAGGCCTGGGCGCAGGATCGTTTCGGCAACGTGCTCGGACTCGGCTCCTTCGGATCTGTGGAGAACAGCGCGATCAGGCGGATCATCTGCACGCTGCCGAGCGTGTATGAGATGCTTCCCTCCGCCTATGCCGTGGAGACGGCAGGCGTCGTCGGCAATTGCAGCAGCTACAGCGCGTTCCTGTCCGCGTGTGAGGGATCCTGCGGTTCCTTCAGCGACAGCCTCGCGAAGGAGGCGGCGAAGGTGAACGCGAAGCTGTACATCGACGGAACAAGCGTATTTGACATGGTTCCGACGATCCTGTTCGGCGGCTCGGGGTATGATACGGCGACGGCGGCATCCGTCTCGGGCGGGAAGCTGTCCTTCGGGAACACGACCGACGGCGACGGCATTCTGACCCGCGACGACTGCGTGACCGGCATTGCCCCGACGGCAGAGGACGTGACCGGCGTTCCGTCCCGGCACCTGTGGCTGTGCGAGGAGCAGAACGTGATCGACGCCGTGAAGGAAGTGATTGACGGACTGTTCGCAGTCCCGGAATAAACTATTTAGGGGAGCCTTCGTGGGCTCCCCTGTTTCGTTACGGTTGGTATTGTGTCCAGTCCTCATGCGGGAACATGTGGCGGAATTTGTTGACGGTGCTGATCTGCGACGCGTAGATCGGTGCAAGCTCGCTCTTTTGCAGGAACAGTTCGTCGCTGATGGACGGGATGTCATCCGGCAGGTCCACGTTGCGGTAGTAGGTTCCGAAGAACCAGAGCGGAATGCTGCAGTTCAGATTCTCGTACGCGGCTACGGCGATCCGGTGGGTTGAGATGTGGTGCTGGTGTCCGTACTCGCCGGATTCGTTGTGCGTGACGATCTGTTTCCAGTTCTTGTAGGTGATGATGGTTTCCAGATCCTTTTGGATCGCGGGAGACCAGTACTCCCAGTTGCTTCTCTTGCCGCCGACCTTGTCGGGGTAGCCGAGGATCAGCCCGGTGTCGCCGGTCGCTTCCATCATGGCCTCAAACTCCGGCTTGCGCGTCTTGTTGCCTGCGTTGGTGAGCACGACGACGAGCCAGTTGTCCGAGAGCAGGTGCGCGCCGCCCCAGATGAATTCGTCGTCCGGGTGGGCAACGATCATGAGATTGTCGACTCCGTCCAGGTTCAGCTCGTCAAGCTGTTCCTTCGTGACGGGCGGCAGGTTTAAGTATTTGCGGTTGCAGTACAGGATCGGTCCGAAGACGGTTGCCAGAACAGCGATCAGGATCGCGATGATGATCCATCGAGTTTTCTTATTCATTTTTCCCCCCATTGCGTGTAAGACTACATTTCGAGTACACAGTATAGCATATTTTCCGATAAATGAAACAGGAAATTTACTCTTGTCTCTTGTAGGAATGAGGTTTTTACGGTATAGTTATAGCGACTTTCCGCGGCGCATTCATGGGGCGGTACCGCGGACTTTATTATGGACGCGATGAGGCAGGAAAATGCCTGCGGCGTTCCTGATCTATATGGGGGAAAATTACCATGCGGGAGACGTTTCGTTCCATGCGGAAACGGGATTTTGCGGTGCTGTTCGGGATTACGGCAGTGCTGCTGATCAGCGTGTTCGCAATGACCGGCACGACGAAGCTGTACGGATCCATCATCGACTGGGTGAGTCAGCACAGCGTGTTGCCGGAGTATTATCGCCAGACTCTGTATGAAACCGGCGAGTTCCTGCCGCAGCTTGCGCTGCAGCTCGGCAGCGGGCAAAATGCATATTATTTCGGGTATTACGGATTTCTGAACCCGGTCTATCTTCCGAGCTATCTCATGCCGGGAGTATCCATGGTCACGTACCTGCAGTTCGCGTCCGTAGCGATGCTGATCGGCACGGTGTGGCTGTGTTTTCTGTGGCTTCGCCACATTCAGGTTGCCTTCGGCAAGGCTTCATTTTCCGACGGAGCGCTCTATGCGGCACCGGGTCTCGTTTCTTTCGCGACACCGTTTCTGTTCCACTCGCACCGGCAGGTGATGTTTATGGATTACATGCCGTTTTTGCTGCTCGCGCTGATCGGAGTTGACCGCTTCTTCGCGCGGCGGCGCCGGGGAATGCTCACGGTGAGCGTTGCCCTTCTCTTCTTCACCAGCTATTACTATGCGATCCCGGGCATCTTCGTTGTCACGCTGTACGGGATTTATCGCTATGTCGTCTGCACAGAAGATCTGTCGTTCCGCACGTTCTGGCACTGGGGCTGGAGATTTGCCCTGTGCCTGATCACGGGCGCGGCGGTGGCGGCGATCCTGACGGTGCCGTCCATGGCTGCGATCTTCACGGGACGCGAGCCCGGGACGAAGCAGGGGCCGGGGCTTCGGCAGCTGCTGATCGGAGATCTGGATTTTGCGGCGGCGGTGTGCTACAGCGGATATTCCATGGGCATGACGGCGCTTGCGTACCTGGCACTCTGTGTGACCGCGGTGCCGCGCAGGAAGCGCGTTGCCGGGACAGGCGGAAAGGTCGGGGATACGAAGTCCGGAAACTCCGGAGAGACCGGGGACGGTCAGAACGGGAACGGTCCGGCCGGGGATACGGAAAAATCCCATGGACCGGCGCATCGGTGGACGGCGGAGGCCATGCTCGCCATCGGTGTGCTCGCGTGCGCATGGATCCCGTGGGTGCGGTTCCTGCTCAACGGTTTTCTGTATACCCGCGAGAAGATACTGATCCCTTTCGTACCGCTTGCGGCGCTGCTCGTTGCGCGCATGTTCAAGCGGATGTTTGACGGTGAGCTCTCGATCCGCCGGTTTACGATGATCGCTGCCGGGGCAACCGTGCTGGGCGCCGCCGGGTACCTGTTCAAGGGCGATTACAAGCTGATCGCGCTCTTCGTCGCGGACGCGGCAGGCACCATCGCGCTCGTGCGCGTCGCCGTGAAGAAACGCAATCTTCTTCCGCTGATGGTTCCGGTGCTTCTGTTCGCGATGGTAGTCTCCGGTGTGTATTACAAGGCGAAGGAGAAGCCGCTCACCCGCGAGTACGCCTCGAAGCTGTACGACAGAAACCGCGACCGGGTGATCGACGCGGTGCTTGCGGCGGATGACGGCCTGTACCGGAGCGCGGATTTTGTAGAGGTCAAATACGGCGTCAACCGTCTGCGCGGGACGCGCTATCTCTCCACGGGATTTTACTCGTCTTTGAGCAACACCACATATCTGAAACTTCTGTACGGCGATCTGCGCGCCGCCAACCCTACCGTGAACGACATCTCGTACACGCCGCAGAACGACCTTTTCCTGCAGACGCTCCTCGGCGTGCGCTATGTCGCATCGGAGCCCGTGGCGCCGGCGGGCTATGCCCCGGTGGATATGGCCAGCGGGAAGGACAATATGTCGGAAAATGCTTCTGACACCGCGGCGAACGGAACCGACGGCGAAAGGCACGAGGTACGCATGTACGAGAGCCCGTACGCGTACACGCTCGCATTTGCCGCGAAACAGCGGATGAGCCTGAGGGAATTCCGGGCGCTTTCGCCCGCCGACCGTGAGCTTGCGCTTCTGTCGTACGCGGTCACGGAGGAAGACGGCCCCGATGTATACACGTCGCCGATGGAGGACACGGGGATCATTGCGGATTTCGGACTCGCGAAGGACGCCAACGGAAACATCCGCGTCGCGTCGGACAACGTCACCGAAAAATACGTCGTGCCGATCCCGGACTCCTTGGACAAGGCTGTCTACATCGTCACCATGCGGCTTGCCGAGCGGCGGCAGCATCGCACGACCGTCACCGTGAACGGGATCACAAACGTGCTTTCCGGCAAGGACAATTCCCGACCGAACGACAATTACGAGCTCAAATTTGTTGTCTCCTCCTCGGAGCCGTGCAGCGAACTGACCTTTGAATTTACCGGGGAAAATGTGGTGGTATCGCCGCCGCGCATCATGCGCGTTCCGCTGGAGGCAGTGTGCGCCGCGCGGGAGAACGTGACGATGGCGACGAAGCTGGACAATCCCCGCAACAATCGCATCACGGGGACGATAGAGACCGCGGAGGCCGGGGTCCTCGTTCTGAGCGTGCCGTACGACGAGAACTGGACGGTGCGGATCAACGGCCGAGAGGTTCCGGCATTCAAGGTGGATAACGGGTTTGTCGGCTGTGAGATCGGCGCCGGCGAGCAGACGTTTGAGATGGTTTACCGAGCGCCCGGCAGGAGCGCGGGTATCGCCTTGAGCATCATGGGAGCGCTTGGGATGGCGCTGATGGTGGTCGTTCCGAGGCTTCGGGACAAAAAACACAGAAACGAGCATGTGTGAGAGCGACCATTTTCCGAATAATGATGCGTTAAACGGAGCGATATTGCTTTTGCAGAAAGAAAAAACCGGCAAGCGTCC
>CADBLW010000022.1 GCA_902795625.1 uncultured Lachnospiraceae bacterium
CGGAACACCCGCGAACGGCTCCTCGGGATCGATCCCTGCGCGTTTCATAAGCCAAAGGGAGATTTTCCCCTGGACAAGCCCGCAGAGCGCCTCCGCGGCGTTTCTCGATGTAAACGCAGGATCAACCGCTCGGGACAATACCATATCACGGATTTCCGCCTCATCGGCCTCGGGGATCATGCGCACCGTCAGTTTCACCTTTTCCCCCGCGGTGAGTGCCTTCGCGGCAAAGCGGCTCAACTGCATCACGGGGATCCCGCTGATGCCATAGTCCGTCCAGACGATCTCGCCCTTCTCGAGGTACTCCTTGTCGCCGCAATCAAGCGTAAGCGCAGCCTCCATGCGGACACCGGCGATCTCCTTCTTCCCGTCCTGATCCGTCTCCAGCGGAACAAGCGCCGGCTGATACCGCGTCACCGGAACGCCAAGGGCACGGAGTGTACGGAAGCCGAAATCGCTCTGTCCGAGACGGTCACCGGCAGGTCCGCCGCACGCGAGCACGAGCCGGTCAACAAATACGGTACTCACGGCTCCGCCCTGCTCCTTCACGGTCAGGTTGAAGCCGGAACCGTCGGTATTCTTTATAACATCGACGCGCGTAACGTCGACGCCGTACATCACACGCACCCGAAGTCTCCTAAGCTCCGCCTCAAGCGCCGTGACTACGGCGGACGCCTGTTCACACTGCGGATACCAGTATCCGCGCCTGCAGCGGACCGGGATCCCGATCCCGCGGAAGAAATCAAGCACATCTTTTTTCGAAAAATGCTCTAAGACAACCTGCGCAGTTTCCGGCAGATCCGAACGGAACCACTCCGCGGACTGATCCTCATTTGCCAGGTTGCACCGACCGTTGCCGGTAGCGAGAAGCTTGCGCCCCGCACGGTCATTGTGTTCGAAGACGGTTACGGAGGCTCCCTCGCGCGCAGCCATGATCGCGGCAAGCATACCGGATGCGCCGCAGCCGATGATACCGATCATACCGTCCTCCTTTCACAAACCTCTCAACGCAGCAGCTTCAACTTGGTCAATACCTTGACCATAAGTGCACCCTTCGGCATGCGAAGGATCTCCTCCTTCGTGACTACCTTCAGAACAAGCAACGCCGAGAAATACACGGGGATCGCAAAAAGAATGCTCAAAACACAGGAAATCGAAGCGCTCAGTGCGAGATGAAGGAAATCATACAGGCACCTTGTGGATACACCCATGAAGACAGACGCCGTCAGAGGCAGCAGAAACGTCTTTTTGATCTCCTGTTTGTACTCGAGGTGTTTGGCAACGGAGCGCCAGTTGAGCGCGCTCACGATAAACGCGAACAACACGTTGCAGATCATCAATGCATAGGCATTCAGCTCCGTGAAATCAAGCAGGAAGCCGAGGACCACGGCGTGGGTCACAAGTGCGATCGCACTGTGCACCACAGGGACATACAACCGGTTTATGCCCTGCAGGATACCGTTTGTCAGTGTGGAAAATGCGAACAGAACGATGCTGACGCTTCCGAGCTGCAGCATGTTTCTCGCGAGAGTATTCTGATCCGTCCAGAAGCGGAGCGTCCGAAGGATCGGGCCGCTGAGTACCGACATGCCGACCATGCAGGGAAACGCGATGATCATATTGAATTTGACGGCGACGGCTACCTTCTCGCGCATGGCGTCCCTGTGGCCGCGCACGAACTCCGCGATCAGACCGGGAACAATGGCCGTTCCCATGGCGGATGCGACCGCGACGGGCACGGTGGTGAGAAGCTTGTATTTTCCGGAATAGATGCCCCACCACGTCGCGCGGATGCTCTCGTCAAAGCCCTTCGCGCGGAGGACGCGGTTAAAGACAAGCGTGTCCACCGTTCCGGAGAGCTGATATACCGTCTGCGATACAACGACAGGGATAACAGTCAGAATGATCAGATGCAGCACATGGAGCGGCCGTTCCGATGTGAACGGCTCTCCTGCTTCCTCCTCCGCCTTCTTCTCCGCTTCGATCAGCTTTCCGAAAGTCTTGTGGAATATCTCATAGATGATCAGCAGGGAGATGAACGAGGCAACCGCTCCGGAAAATGTACCGAGCGTGCCGCCCGCGGCACCGTACGAGAGACGGTCCGGATCGCCGACGTAATGTCGCAGCAGAAAATAGGATGCGCCGACGCTCACACCGGCGTTTACGATCTGCTCAATGATCTGCGAGATCGCCGTCGGCACCATGTTGCCGTAGCCCTGGAAGTATCCGCGGATAACTCCCATGATGGAGAAGATCAGAATGGTCGGCGCCAGAACCTTAAGCGGCAGGATAACGCCTCTCTGGTCGATCGCCCTCGCGTAGATGTCCGCCCCGAAATAGCAGGCAAACATCGCGATGTTGCCCACCACCAGGCCGAACCCGATGGCGATCATAAACACTTTTCTCGCGTTCCTGTGCTGTCCCTGTACCGCTCTCGCGCTCACCAGCTTGGAAACCGCGAGAGGAAGGCTGTACGTAGAGAGCAACAGCGCGATATCGTAAAATTCAAACGCTATGTTGTAGTATCCGATGGCCTTCTCGCCGAGGATCGCCGTCATCGGGATCCGGTACAGCATGCCGATAAAACGGACGATCAGCGATGCCGCGGCAAGGATCGAACCCTGCACAAGAATATTGTTCGTTTTTTTGTTCTGTTCCGTCAAAACCAGACCGCTCCTTGAAAACCGATCCTGTCCGCCGCCGCGCGATGGGCCAGGCATCGTTTGTTATAGTTTGCGTTTTTATTTTTGCGTTTCTTTATTCCGCGTCATCAGTTGCTGCCGTTCCGCGGCTCATTATTCCGCGTCTCTTCCGATGCCGAGCTCCGCAAGGATCTCCTCCTGCATCCGCTCCATCTCCTCGCGTTCCGCGTCATCCATGTGGTCGTACCCGAACAGATGAAGCATGCTGTGCGCCGTCAGAAACGCCATTTCCCGCTTGAGGGAATGACCGTACTCGGCAGCCTGGGCCATCGCGCGCTCCACGGAGATCACGATGTCGCCGAGCAGAAGCTCGCCGCTGTCCGGCTCAAAATAGTCTTCCATATGGTTCTCAAGCCCGTCGAAGCACCCCGGCTTCTCATAGTCCACCATCGGGAAGCTGAGAACATCCGTCGCACGGTCGATCCCGCGAAACTCTTTATTCATCGAATGGATTGCCGAGTCGTCCGTGAGAAGCATGTTGACCGTGCACTCATACGGGCAATCCACATAGTCGCAAGCCTTCTCAAACACCTTCGCAAGCACGCTTTCACACTCCGGGAACACGTCGCCTTCCCACTCGGATTCAAAGTAAAATGCCATCTTATGCCTCCCCGCCGTCCTCGTTTCTCTTCACGGCGCGCACCGGTCTTCCGAACCGTCTTCCCGGGCGCTCCGGGCGATGCTTCTTCGCGGCGGCTTCTTCGTAGGACTCGTACGCCATGACGATCTTCTGTACGAGCGGATGTCTCACGACGTCGGCGCCTGTCAGCGCGGAAAATGCGATTCCCTCGATCCCGGTCAGCACCTTCGTCGCCACATCAAGGCCGGATATCTGGTCTGCCGGAAGGTCCTTCTGCGTGCGGTCACCGGTGACCACAACCTTGGAGCCGAAACCGATACGCGTGAGGAACATCTTCATCTGCGCCGGTGTCGTGTTCTGCGCCTCATCGAGAATGATGAAGGCATTGTCGAGCGTGCGTCCGCGCATGTACGCGAGAGGCGCGACCTCGATCAGCCCCTTCTCCATGTTCTTCGTGAACGACTCCGCTCCCATGATCTGGTAGAGCGCGTCGTACAGAGGACGCAGGTACGGGTCGACCTTGCTCTGCAGATCACCGGGCAGAAAGCCGAGCTTCTCACCTGCCTCGATCGCCGGTCTCGTCAAAATGATTCGGCTCACCTCATCGTTCTTGAACGCCGTGACGGCCATCGCCATTGCGAGGTATGTCTTGCCGGTGCCGGCAGGTCCGACGCCGAACGTGATCATGTTGTCGCGGATATTGTCGACGTAATTCTTCTGTCCGAGAGTCTTCGGCTTGATCGGTCTGCCTGTGATCGTGTGGCAGATCAGTTCCGAGTCCACACCGAGCATGCTGCCCTCTTCATTTTCCTTCACAAGGGCAAGCGAGTAATTAACCTTCTGTATATCGATCTCGGATCCGCGCTCCGCAAGCGAAAGAAGCGTCGTGAGAACTCTCTTGGCCTTGTCACAGGGCCCGTCCTCGCCGACGACGCGTATCTCCTCCTCGCGCGTCACGATAGTCACGCGCAGTGTTTTTTCTATCTGCTTGGCGAATTCATCCATCTCGCCGAAGATAATTTTCTGTCTGGAAACCGGGATACCGGTCAATGTTTCAACCATTCACACCTCCGAAAGTGCACAATCGGAAATATTATAGCAAATATCCCGGCAAAATACCACAGGTTTAGCTCAAAAAAGAAAAATACAACCCGTCGGAAACTACGGGTTGCATTCAAGGTTTCACAAAGAAAACGGGAGAACCGGAAACCGGTTCTCCCAGATCATTTCTTACTTGTACTTTCTCTTACGGGCAGCCTCGGACTTCTTCTTGCGACGTACGCTCGGCTTCTCGTAATGCTCTCTCTTGCGAATCTCCTGCTGGATGCCTGCCTTAGCGCAGTTTCTCTTGAATCTGCGAAGAGCGCTGTCCAGGGACTCGTTCTCTTTTACGATAACACTTGACACTGTTCTCACCTGCCTTCCACAACGCCGGCGGCAGTTCCGCCGAACGCCTTCGTCGCACTCATATTCATCGGAACAGGATGCGACCGTAACTCATTGTACCACATAATCAGCGGATGTCAACGACTTTTTCTGCGTTTTGCGGAAAGCCTTACGCGAGCTGTCCCGCTGCTGCTTCCTTCGCCTTGGCAACGCACGCATCCACACCTGCAGGGTTCTTTCCTCCGGCCTGTGCCATGTTCGGGCGTCCGCCGCCGCCTCCTCCGACGAGGGTCGCGATCTCCTTGATCAGGTTGCCCGCGTGAGCACCCTTCGCGATCGCGCCGTCGGTTGCCGCAGCAACGAGGTTGACCTTATCATCAAGCACCGAAGCGAGAACAATGACGCACTCGCCGAGCTTGGCCTTCATCTTGTCGCTGAAATTGCGGAGTGCGTTCATGTCAAGGTTCGGCACCTTGGCAGCGAGGATCTTGATGCCGTCCACCTCCGTAACATCCGAAAGCACATCCGAGAGGGATGCGTCGGCGATCTTCGCCTTCAGCTTCTCATTTTCCTGCTCGGAAGCCTTGAGCTCCGCGAGAAGCGACTCAATCTTCACCGCAAGGTTCGCAGGCTCGCACTTCGCTGCTCTTGCCGCCGAGAAGAGCTCCTGCTCGAGCGTCTTGTAATACTCAATCACATTGCCTGCCGTGATCGCCTCGATACGTCTCGTACCGGCAGCGATACCGGACTCGCTGATAATCTTGAAGGATGCGATGCTTCCGGTGTTCGCAACATGCGTACCGCCGCAAAGCTCGATGCTGTAGCCTCCCATGTCGACCACGCGGACGGTCTCACCGTATTTTTCGCCGAACAGCGCCATAGCGCCGGTCTTGCGCGCCTCGTCAATGCTCATCAGCTTCGTCACTACAGGATAATCCGCAGCGATGGCCTCGTTCACGAGCGTCTCAACCTGCGCGATCTCCTCCTTCGTCATCGCGTTGAAATGCGAGAAGTCAAAGCGGAGTCTCTCGGGATTGACGAAGGAACCGGCCTGCTCGACATGGGAGCCGAGAACGGTGCGGAGCGCCTTCTGAAGCAGGTGCGTCGCGCTGTGGTTCTTCGCCGTTGCTGTTCTCTTGGCCTTGTCATACGCTACGGTAACGGTATCGCCCGTCTCGAAGGAACCGCCGACCACCGTACCGATATGAGCGATCTTGCCGCCCTTCAATTTGATCGTGTCGACAACGTCAAATTCAGCCGTCGTCTCGCCTTCCTCCTCGACGAAAATGCGTCCGCAGTCGCCCTGCTGGCCACCCATTGTAGCGTAGCATACGGTCTTGTCGGTGATGATCGCTCCGCTCTCACCCTCGGTGAGCACTGTTGCGATCTCTCCGTTTCCGTCGCTCTCCTTCGTCATGACGAGGATCTTCGCGTCACACGCTTCATTGTCGTAGCCGATGAACTCGGAGGTGATGGAGGGATCGATCTCATCGTACACGGTCGCGTCAGCGCCCATGTAGTTTGTCTTCTTGCGGGAGTTGCGCGCGAGGGTTCTCTGCGCCCCCATCGCCTTCTTGTAACCGTCGACGTCGATCGTCATGCCTCTCTCGGCAAGGATCTCCTCTGTGAGATCAAGCGGGAAGCCGTACGTGTCATAGAGCTTGAACGCGTCGTCACCGGCGAGCACGTTCTTACCCTCGGCGACAAGCGCCTCCTCCATGCCGGCGAGGATCTCAAGACCCTGGTCGATCGTCTTGTTGAATTTCTCCTCCTCATTGTTGAGGACGGTGAAAATGTATTCCTTCTTCTCCTCAAGCTCCGGATAGCCGTCCTTCGCATCGCGGATGACCGTCCCGCAGAGGTTCGCGAGGAACGCTCCCTTGATGCCAAGGAGACGTCCGTGTCTTGCCGCGCGTCTCAAAAGACGGCGGAGCACATAGCCACGGCCCTCGTTGGAAGGAAGGATACCGTCGCTCGTCATGAACGTCACGGAACGGATATGGTCCGTGATCAGACGGATCGAGACGTCCTTCTTCGGGTCGGTCTCATACTCAACACCCGCGAGCTCGCATACGCGGTCGCGAAGCGCCTTCATCGTATCGATATCGAACACGGTGTCCACGTCCTGGCACACTACAGCGAGACGCTCCAGACCCATACCGGTGTCGATGTTCTTGTTCGTGAGTTCCTCGTAGCCGCCCTTGCCGTCACCGTTGAACTGTGTGAACACGTTGTTCCACACTTCCATGTAGCGGTCGCAGTCGCAGCCTACGGTACAGCCGGGCTTGCCGCAGCCGTATTTTTCGCCGCGGTCATAATAGATCTCCGAGCAGGGGCCGCAGGGACCTGCGCCGTGCTCCCAGAAGTTGTCGGCCTTTCCGAAGCGGAAAATGCGGTCCTTCGCTACGCCGACCTCCTTGTTCCAGATGTCAAACGCCTCGTCGTCATCCTGATAGACCGAAGGGTACAGACGGTTCTCATCGAGGCCGATCACCTTCGTCAGAAACTCCCAGCTCCATGCGATCGCCTCATGCTTGAAGTAGTCGCCGAAGGAGAAGTTGCCGAGCATCTCAAAGAAGGTGAGATGTCTCGCGGTCTTGCCGACATTTTCGATGTCACCGGTGCGAACGCACTTCTGGCATGTCGTGACGCGGCGTCTCGGAGGGATCTCCTGCCCCGTAAAATAAGGCTTCAGGGGCGCCATGCCCGCGTTGATCAGCAGAAGGCTCTTGTCGTTCTGCGGAACGAGCGAAAAGCTGTTCATCTTGAGATGATCCTTGCTCTCGAAGAACTCCAGATACATTCTTCGAAGCTCATTCACACCGTATTTCTTCATCGTAGGTTACCTCCGTTATGCACAGATATCTTTATTGTCGTACATTAATATTCCACGGCCTTGATCTCGGGATCCTGCATTGCCCCGTACCAGGCGCGTTTTTTCACAAGTTTCGATCCGTCAAACCGGTACAGAAGAGGTGTCTCCTCCCTGCGCCACGAAATGCCGTCATACAGGCCCCAGATCGTGATACAGTCAATGTCCACCGTACCGTTCTGTTTTGCCTGCTGCATCTTTTTGAAGAGTACCGCATACTTCATCGCCTGTACCTCTTCGCCGTTCTTGCCGGACGTCGCCTGACCGATGTCAAGCTCTGTCAGCTGAACCTTGTACCCTTCCGCAGTGAATTTGGCTGCGGTACCGCGGATCTGACGGTCAACATTGTCCGTGGTGGAAATGTGGCTCTGCATGCCGATACCGTCGATATTGCCGGCTTCCTTGATCGGACGCAGGCACTCGATGATCTGCTGTGACTTGGAATAGCAATTGTAATCGTTGTAGTACAGATCAACGCCCTCGGGAGCATATTTTCTCGCGTACTCAAACGCATAATTCATAAAGTCCGGTCCGATGACCTCATACCACAGACTGTCCTTGCGCATGCCTGCCGCGTCACCGTGAGGCGGATCGATCGCCTCGTTGACAACGTCATAGCAGTAGATCTGGCCGGGATAATTTTCCTCCATGTAGGTCATGACCTGGCGGATATAACTCTCCATGCGCTTGAGCATCACGTCGCGGGACACTCTCGTGCCGTTCGGCGTGTAATCCTCGGTGAAGAACCACGACGGTGTCTGGGAGTGCCAGATCAGCGTGTGAAAGCGCACCTTGATCCCGTTCTCCTTCGCGAACTGCATGCTTCTCGCGATCACGGACAGATTGATGACCGGCTCCGTGTAGGTGTCCGGCAGACCCTTCTGGCATTCCTCCTTGCGAAGGACGGCATCCGGCTTTGTCTCATTCTCAAACGTCAGGCTGTTGAAGTTTCCGACGATGACATCCTTGAACGCCGCATTGTTGATCACACTGACCGGCATCGCCATGCCGATCATGAAATCATCCTTGTATTTCTCCTTGAGCGTCATCGAATCGAGCGGATTGGGCGTCGGTGTCGGTGTTGAGGGGACCTCGGTAGCGGTGGGCGTTGCGGGAACCTCGGTAGCGGTGGGCTCGGAAGCCGCCGGCGTGCTCTGGTTTCCGTTCTTGCCGCATGCCGTGAGCAGCGATGCGATCAGCATAAGCGCGATCAAAAGCCTTGCGGTTTTGGATACGGAACACTTCATGGTTGTTCTCCTTTCCGGGAATACTCTTCCCGACATGAACAGGACCAATATGAAAACTCTGCGTATAAAGAAAACTGGACCGGATTTGACAACCCGGTCCAGTGAACAGCTTGTGGGGGAATCGAACCCCCGTTTCCGCCGTGAGAGGGCGGCGTCTTGACCCCTTGACCAACAAGCCAAATGCTGCGTTAATGATATTACCAAACTTAAACAGAAATTGCAAGCACTTTTTTTAATTTTTTCTCAAGTCGTAAACAGCAAACTCACTCACCCCGCTCCACCTCGTGAAAACCTTGGGATAGACAGCGGCGATCAGCTCTTCATTCAGGTGGGTATCGTTCTTTCTCACACGGTACTGGATCACCAGAAAATCCGCGCCGCACTCTTCGACAGCCTTCCTCATGTCAGCTTCATTTTCCGCGTGAATGATCCGCTCGGTGATCTCCTGCCTCGTCGTCGCGTCGTAGCCCGCGTCATGGACGAAGCCGTAATACCCGTTATAGTTCTGAAAGCCGCAGGTGGTCATCATTCCGATGAAGTTGTCAGGCGCAAGAAAAAGCGTGTCCCGATCGACGCCGTTATCCTCCGCCCACTCTAAAAGCGGCGGTGTGCACTCGTATTTGTAGCCGTATTCGGTCTTGCATTTTTCGAGGACGAGATACAGATCGTACACTCCCGTCGCGGTCAGCGGCACGAGCAGCATAAGCGTCGCGATCATGCACCCGATCCTTGTGATGCGTTTTCTGCCTGCACTCAGAAGATTGCACAGCGCGATCCCCGCATGGATCCCGAACCAGTAGATGGCAAGCAGCATATACTTGTGGTTCTGCAGCGGTTCCGGGGACATCAGCACATGGAACCCGAAGGCGAACAGAATGACCGACGCCGCGATCATGACGCGGTTCACTGCGTCCGCACAAAGGAAGCGTATGATGAGCAGCGGTATCATGATGCCGAGAAGAAGCCAGAAGTGCTTCAGCACCGCGCCGAAGGACGCGTCCTCAAGTACCCATGCCTTGACAAAACGGAGCTCGAACAGACCCATGCTCTCCGTGCAGAGCGAGGTTTCCAGACACGAAAGTCCCGCAGCGATCACCGCAGTGATCAGGAAGGACACCTGGTCGGAGGAGAACCACGCGATGACAAAGAGAAGCAGCAAAGACGCGATCACCGAGTGCGCGCTGAACAGGCCGCACATGCCGAGGCACAGCCCGGCATACCCCGCCGTGAGCACCGACGATTTCTTGCGCGGCATTGCCTCTTTGCGGAATATTGCCTTGATCCTGGACGTAAGCCCCGTTCCGGCGCATTCCTTCCGGATCTCCGCTCTCTCCTGCAGTCCGCGGATCAGATACGGCAGAAACAGGCTCACGACGAACATCGCCGCAGCGTACCCGAAGATCAGGTGCCGCTGGTTCAGCAGTGAGTTCGACTGGTAGATGCCCCACCACTCGTACTCCGTCGCTCCCATATAGGTGCGGTTTAACTTAAACGCCTCGCGCAGATTTCCCGCATTATCCTTCAGGAAGCGGAAAATCCCAAGCGAGGAGCGGAACATCACAAGAAGCCATACGAAATGGCAGTAATTCTTCTTTCCGCAAAGCCGGAAGAAGCACTCATACACACCGCAGAAGAACGCCGTCATCGCGAGTATGCTCGGAAGATTGTACGCAAAATCGATCCGCAGCCCCAGAAGCTCCAGATTGCCTGCGAGGAAATCCATCATGAAGTGATAGTTGATCCCCGCACCCGTAAAGTACGGAAACTGTGCCGGAACCTTTTCCCACACGGAAAATGAACGGATCAGATTGACATGCAGCGCGAAATCTTCCACCACCGGCGACGCGATGATGATCTCCCCATGGATCACACGGAAGCTTGCGATCATCAGCACCACCGACATGGCAAGCGACACCGCAAAATACACCATCTCGCTTGTGGTCGGCCGCAGGGAGCGCGCAAACTCCTTAAACCGGACACGCTTTCTCACACATAGGATCGCGATCACGGAGCCTACGGCCGTAAGCGGCAGCACGACGGCATTCGCGTACCGAAGCGGGTGCTCCGTGTTCCGCATAAGACACCCGACGATATAGACAAGCCAGGTCACCAGCGCCGTGCCGGACAAAAAGCACGCGGGAAAAAGCGCAAAGAACGGATTGCGCGCACGCTCGCCGATCGTTGTCAGGATTTTCCGCTGCATGACGCGCGGAACCAAAACGATGACGAGCGCGAAGCCCGCAAGCATACACAATACAAGATACAAGATCGCAAGCATCTCTTCCCCCCGGAGATCCGAAAAATTACTCGCCGAACATATTCGCCCCGAAGACGTCCTCCAGACGCATCTGGTTCGACTCCTGCAGCTCCGTGAGCAGACCGACATCAAGCAGCAGATCCGTCACGCTCTTGCCGACACCGCAGCGGGTCCGGAAGTCCTCGCGGGACAGGAACGGATCGTTCGCGTCCGCGTGCTCCTCGATGGACTGTGCAGCCACCGTGCCGAGGCCGCTGATGGACGTCAGCGACGGCATGATCTTTCCGTCGATGATCTGAAATTTCGTCGCCTTCGCCTTGTAGATGTCAATCGGCGCAAAATCAAAGCCGCGGGCGTACATCTCCTGCACAAGGCGCATGTCCTTGAGCTCACCCTGCTGCTTCTCGGACAGTGCCAGATCCTTGTTCTTGACCGTGCTGCGCCTCTTGTACTCGCGCATGATCTTCTCCAGCTTCTCCTGTCCTCTCGCCATGAGGTCGTAGTTGAAGTTGTTCGCACGGATCGTAAAATAAGCCGTGTAGTACATCAACGGCATGTACAGCTTGAAATACGCGACGCGGAACGCCATCATGACGTACGCGCACGCATGGGCCTTCGGGAACATGTACTTGATCTGTTTGCAGGACCAGATGTACCACTCCGGCACCTCATGTGCCCGCATCTCTTTTTCCCACTCCGGCTTCAGTCCTTTTCCTTTCCGGACACTCTCCATGATGGTAAAGGACAATTCGCTTTCCAGACCGCAGCCGATCAGATAGGTCATGATATCGTCCCGCGTACAGATAGCTGACGAGATCGTGCATTTTTTCCCGTCGATCAGTGTTTTCGCGTTGCCGATCCAGACATTTGTCCCGTGCGAAAGCCCG
>CADBLW010000023.1 GCA_902795625.1 uncultured Lachnospiraceae bacterium
GAGACATTTTCAAACACGGTCTCCTCGTTGTTCAGATTGTAATTCTGGAATATAAAACCGATGTACTTGTTCCGGAGCAGATCGGTCTGTTTCTCCATCGAGAGACCGTCGATCGTGATGATACCGGTCTCGTAATCATCCAGTCCGCCGATGACGTTGAGAAGCGTCGTCTTGCCGCATCCGCTCGGTCCGAAGATCGCGCACATGCCGCTCTCGGGCACATTCAAAGAGACATCATTGATCACGTGGATCTCGTTCTGTTTGCCCTTGTTATAATATTTCTGAAGTCCGATAAGTTCGATCATTCTTCCTCACCTCCCCGCAACGATTTCTTGACACTTGTTCCGAAGAGATTCTTGATCTGCTTTCTCGTCACACGGAACGTCAGGAAGAACATGCCGATGATGATGACGACGTACTGCCATGGTTGCAGATACCGCAGCTGACCGTTCCATTTCGGATAGTGGAATATGATCCATGCCGCGATCGGCAGCAGGATCAGGGAAGGCAACAGCGAGAACAGCATACGCACATAGATGCCGACACGGATCACCTTGACGGGAATGCCCATGGAACGCATGATCGCGATATCCTCGCTGAACGCGCCGACCGTCCTGTTGGCGCACATATTGATGAACATTGCAACAAAGCAGATTCCGAGAATCCAGACGATCGCATACAGAAATCCGCCGAACACGCGGCTGAGGATTTCCATCATCTCCGACTTGTATGTCATATCCGAGGTAGTTGCAATATACCCATCCGAGCGCAGCTTCTTCGCAATTCTACCTGCCTTGAGGTCGTTTCCGAAAAACAGGCTGGCCTGTTTGTAATTGTCTCTGTAGTACTGCTCGCACAGCTGTTCCGCGACATGCAGGCCGATATAACAGACATCCACTCTCCCGTTGCTGTCGTTATAAGGACCGGTCGGCGCTGTAGCGGGAAGTTCAGTCAGGAAGGCATCCCTGTTCAACGTCAGCGTATATGCATCTGATCCGTCTTCGTCGACATTCTCATCCCCGGAGAGGAGCTGATCCATCAATGCGAGGTACATTCCTTCGGAGTTGCCGTAATTGTCTCTGTCCTTGTAGTAGCTGTCAGCGTCGTAGGAATCAAGAGCGATCGTCGCCTTAACGTCCGCGCCGGAATTCAACAGCTCGAGCAGATCCGTGTTGCTGTAGTAGATTTTATCCGGATCCATGCCCGCATCGATCTTCACCTTGTACGGCTTAATGTTTGCATTCTGTCCGTCAGTGGTGACTGCCGTAAGCTTGAATCCGCTGTGATACAGTCCCCATACAACCGAAAGAGAACGATACCCTTCGTCGGTCATCAGCGCAATCCGCTCCGCCGTATTGTCGGCAATGTACACGACACCGGTGACAGTGTACGTGATCCCCGCGATGCTGAGCGTATCCAGCTGAACGGAATCCACGCCGTACCACTGCTGATAGAAGATCGGAACTCGCAGAAGGATCTCATTGATCTTTTCGGGATAGCGGCCGACATCGGGCTTGCCGAAGTCCTCGCCGCAGGTCACGAAGAATTCTCCGTTCTCAAAGCGGTCCATCTCATACTCGTACCAGCTGGTATCCGCGTTCGCGGTCAGGTCTCTCATGCGCACATCGAGAATGTAATCATAGTGAACTGCCCGGTCGGCTCCGTATTTGGACGCAAGGGCAGTAAGTTCCTCGTCCTTGATCACCTTTCCGTCCTTCTGTATGATCACAAGCCGTCCCTTCATCGGACGGAACATGTGATTTTTCTCAAAGAGCAGGGAAGCATCCCCGCAGAACATCGTGATCAGGAACACGCCGAAGGTGCCGATCAGCAATAAAAGGCACAGGAAAATGCTGAGTTTCGGCTTCGCGAAGAAGATCGACCTTCCGAGAAGCATACCGTTGGAGATCGTGGAGACTTTTCCGTCCTTCTCCACCTTCGGATACTCCTTCTCCTCCGGCTCCGTGATCATCTGGTCAGCCTCTACGGCACCGTCGAAGACACGGATATGTCTTGTTGCGAACTCGCTCACCTGGTCATAGCTGTGCGTGACCATGATCAACAGCTTATCCTTGGAAACCTCGCGAAGCAGCGCTATGATCTCTCTCGACGTCTGTGCATCAAGGTTACCGGTCGGCTCGTCCGCAAGGATGATCGGGCTGTCCTTCGCCAGAGCTCGCGCGATAACGGTTCTCTGCTTCTGTCCGCCGGACAGCTGACTGCCCTTCTGGCGCATATGCTTTTTAAGGCCGACTCGCTCGATCAGTTCGATCGCGCGCTTGCGGCGCTCGATCGGATCGCTGATGGTCATGAGAGCAAGCTCCACGTTCTGAAGGACCGTGAAGCTGTCAAGAATGTTGTAGTTCTGGAAAATGAAAGAGATATACTTCTCCCGGTACTCTTCCCACTCCGGTTGAAGATAATGCGAGGTAGGCTGCTCCTCGATATAGAGTTCGCCCTCCTCATAGGTATCCATGCCGCTCAGCACATTTAAAAGCGTGGATTTGCCGGAGCCCGAAGCACCGGTGATCGCCACAAATTCCCCTCGCTCAAACGAAAGGTTCACGCCGCGTATGCCTACGGTAACGTTACCCTCGGAAACATAGATCTTTCCGATGTTCGACAATCGCAGGAATGCCATAGCTGTTCTCCCCCCTTTGGATTATTACACAGAAACCGTGCAGTGCGGATCTCACACTGCACGGTCTTCAGTACGCAGTTTCTGCGTGATTTCACATCTCTTAGAATACCGCAAACTATGGTGTTTTGTCAAATCTTGCACACCGTATTCCGGGAGTTTGTCAAATGTCGTACTTCGCAAGGATCTCCGCCGGCGTCTTGCGGATCAACCGCAGCAACGGCAGCATGCCGCAGGTGATGGACACCATGTAAAGAACGCCGATGACAATGAGCGCAAGCCACACCGGGTAGAAGAACAGATTTTCCGCGAATGTGCTCACGTTCAGGACATACCAGACAACTCCGCTTGCGATCAGAAAGCCCACCATGACGCTCAAGGTCACCACAACGCCTGTTTCCACGGCAAACCGGAAGTTCACGTTTTTCTTCGTCACACCGATCGCACGGTAGATACCGATCTCGCGGATCCGGTTCATGATCGTTGACTTCATGATGAAGTACATGCACAGGCACATAAATGCAAGCATAACCGCCCCGATCACAAGAAGACGTCTCATGACCTTACCGTTATTGCTGATATGCGCATAGAAGCGGTCGTCTTCCGTATAGTATGCCCTCAGGGAGACATTTTTCTCGACATAATAACCGTTGTAATCATCCTCTACATACTCGGTTATCTTACCGCTGGGCGCCTCCAGTTGACGGAATACCTGCACAAGTTTTTCCGAAGCAGTCTTGGGGTCCGTTGTGTGTATCACGTAGTACAGTTTCGGCATTGAATCGCTCCAATTGAACATGGACATATTCTGGTCGTCATACACACCGGGTTCTGTCTCCGTATAGGTCCCCTCGTGTCTCATATTCAGATCCAGCATTCGTGTTGTCTTTCCGATCGCCTTGTTCCCGTCAAGATAATCCTCAGGATTCAGTACAACAGCTGCATTGTTGGTGTTCAGAAAACCTGAACTCGCGATCAGCAGTTCTCCGGCATCCGCATAATATCCGTAAGATGATGCAGGCAAATGCTCATCATATTTCTGATACATTTCGAGCAGTTCATCATAGTCCGGCATAGGATTATCCGCAAGGACATTGACAACCTCCTTCACCTTCAGTTCGATCCCGTTATAGTACACGGTGTCACCGGCTTTCGGCATCGGCGGTCGATCGGTTTCGGTATCATCAACTTGCTCGGGGATTGCATTCTCGAGCAATTCTTTGATCGTATCATCATCAAATTCGAAACCTGTAAAGGCAATTCTGTAAAAATACAGATCTCCTACAAGGATCGTACACTCACCCTTTCCGACTTCAAAGTACCCATCCTTGTCGTACGTGACATCATGGCAGTAACCGCGGAGGTTTTTCTGCATATCCGCCAGTGTAAATTCATTGACATACGCTGCAACTTCATCGGAATCAACGATTCCCGCGACAGTCAGCGGAAAATCGAGTCCTGCATCGTGCGAGGTTATCGTCATACCGATAATATTTTCATAATCGTCAATATACCGAAAAGGTGAGTTTTTGATGATCCTCTTTGCAACCTTCCGGGTAATAACGGTCTGTCTTTCACCGAGATCAGAAGCGGTTCCTGCTACGACCTTTGCACCGGAGATCAAACGTTCCGGAAGAAACGTCATATTCAGATCGATCGCAATACTGTTATCGATTCCCGGGTCGTAGTATCCACCTGTCACATATCTCGCCAGTTGAAAATGGACAACCGGATCCGTCGCTTTTCCGTTGTCGAGTAATCTGCCGATTCCCCAGTAATCGATCTTGGATGTCGGGTCATTCGCCAGGGATTCGAGCATCGGAGCGACATTGTCAGTCATTGCGGCAACATACAAAACTTTTGTGTCGTACTTCTCTTTTGCCTTAATGATCTGTCCGAGCCCGCGGCCGAACATCGCAGTGATGAAGACGAACGCTGCACCGAAAAGCATCAGGCACACGGCGAGACGCTTCTTGCTTTTCTTCTTCATCATATTCTTAAAGTTTTCCCGGTACCCGCTGCGTACCGAGGAACGGAAGTGGAATAATTTTCCGTATTCCTTTCCCTCCGCCTGAGGCAGTTTGGACATGTCGATGTTCTCTTCCTGTCTGCGCCGCGCCTCAAAGTCCTGATACACGCCCTCACGCAGATTCACTTCGCTTGTCTCATCGAGAACTGTCACCTTAGGCGTATCGATCTTCAGATAAAACCGTCCGTTGTGGTTGACTACCGTGAGCTTCACAGGTGTTTCCGGTGCGTCTCCGAAATACGTGATCTCAGCATTACTGTCCTTCTGAACGTGTTCGTCAAGCTCTCCGAGGAAAATGTCGTTCTTATTTCTCGCGACATATCCGCCCGCATTTTCATTGCTTCGGACGTCCACCACGCGACCGTCCTTCAGCTGAACTACGGTGTCACAGTAGAAATCAACAAGATCTGCCTCGTGGGTTACAAGAATAACCAGCCGTTCCTTGGACATGGCCTTCAGTATGTCCATGACAAGGATCGTGTTGGCCTCGTCGAGGTTACCGGTGGGCTCATCGGCCAGGATGACCTTCGGGTTTTTGACGATCGCACGCGCGATTGCCACTCGCTGCTGCTGTCCGCCGGACAGCGTGTCGGGCAGTCTTCTTGAGAACTTCTCCATTCCGACGTTGGAAAGCGCGACGTTCACACGCTCCTTTATCACCGTCTTATCCGTCAATCCGCACAGCCGCAAGGAGTCTGCGACATTGTCGAAGACCGTCTCCCTGCGGTTGAGATTGTAATTTTGGAAAATGACACCGACGTCCCGGTTTCTGAGCATATCGAAATCTTTATTGGATTTCGACATCGGGTTGTCATCCAGAAGGACCTCACCGCCGGCAACGGAATCCAGGCCTCCGATGACATTGAGAAGCGTCGTCTTACCGCAGCCGCTCTCACCGAACACCGCGCACATCCCGGTGTCGGGAAGCTCAAGTGTGATATCGTTGATGACGTGGATTTCGTTTTGTCTTCCCTTGTTATAGTATTTTTCAAGGTTCTTAAGGGTGATCATGCATCCTCACCCCCTCGCAGCGAAGTCTTCACGCTTGCGCCGAAGAGGTTGCGGAGTTGCTTTCTGGTTACACGGTACATCAGGATGATCATACCGAGGTAAATGATCACATAGTGGATTGGCTCAAGATAGATCAACTGTGCGTTCCAGCGCGGTGTATGATATACAATATACGCCGTGATCGGCAGCAGGATAAACGCCGCAACCTGCGACAGGAACATACGCACGTAGATACCGATCCGGATCACACGCACCGGAATACCCATCGATCGCATGATCGTCATATCCTCGCGGAACGCGGCACTCGTACGGTTGCTGCAAAGGTTTATGAAAGATGCTATAAAGAACACTATGATAATCCACACAATACCGAAGAACAGACTGTTCAGGATCACCGAGAGAATGGTTGTATAATCCGGCTTGTATGTCTCGTCCGTGGTGAGCGCCACAAAATTCTCTTTGTTCAGTTCTTTCGCTGCCTTCTCAGCGGCACGGTTTGAATCAAACATCAGCGTTCCCTGCATGTACCACGTTCTGACAGTCTCCTCAAGTATGGACTGCGCAACCTCGGTTCCGATCAAAAGCGGGATCTCCTTGTTTGAATGCACCGTCATTACTCTCCCCGGGAATGTCAGGTCCTCGATATCATAATCCATCCATACCGTGAAGTAATTCGGCATCTCCCCGATCGTGTAGCCATCTCCTTTGCGGTACTTTTGGAACGTGGTGTTCAGGAGAATCCCGTAAGTTATCTTGTTGGCCACCAGCACGTCTTTCTGAAAATCAACATTATCAAAGATCATCTGATCCGGGGCAATCGCGCGGCTGATCTTTACATCAAAATACGTATCTACGGTGTCGTATTTACCGCCTGCAAATTCTTTGATCTTCATCATGGAGGAACCAAAACGCATCTCTGTGAGATTGAGACCGTCGTGAAGCATAAACAGACAAGTCGCGTACCGGAAGCCCTCCTCCGTGAACAGTACCGTAGGCGTCACATTGGTATCGGCATAGTATTTTACGCCGACAACCTTAAAAAAGTCGTCGTAGAAGCTGTGTTTGTCATAGATGATCTTATCTTCACCGATCACGGGTTTATAATAGATCGGGACATTCAGCAGTACTTCTGTAGATGTTTCCGGATACCGGCCCAGATCCGGCTTTCCGAAATCCTCACCGAAGGAACAACGGTACTCACCTTTTGAACGGTCTGCAAATTTGAGTGGCTGATACGGCAGTGCAAATTGCGATTCTGTAATATTGGCGTCCATCAGAATATCACAATGGATATAACCGTTCGCTTTGAACCGTTCACTCAGTTCCTTCAACTCGTCATCGGTCAGCATCCGGCCGTCCTTGTGGGCGATAACAAGTCTTCCGTCCATAGGCCGGAAAATGTGATACTTGTGGAACAGCTCGGCAAATTCACCGCAGACAGCAGTCGCGAAGAACACACCGAATATACCCACGATCATCAGGATGCTCAGGAAAATACTCAGTCTCGGCTTTGCGCAGAACATGGAACGACCCAAAAGGAAACCGTTGGAGAAATCCTCGACCTTGTTGTGCACGGCTTTCTTCGCACTTCTGCCGTTCTCCTTCGCGGACGCGTCTGCTGCAGTTTCTTCATTTTCCTGTGCGGATACGTCAACAGCCTCGTCTGCCTTACCCGCGGCAGGCTCTTCCGGTGCGGGAGCATTTTCCGTCATCACGCGATCCGATTCTATGGAACCGTCGAAGACGCGGATATGTCTTGTCGCAACATGCTCCACCTGGTCAAAACTGTGGGTGACCATGATGAGGAGCTTATCCTTCGCAATCTCCCGGAGGAGTTCGATGATCTCCTTGGACGTCTCGGAATCGAGGTTGCCGGTAGGCTCGTCGGCCAGAATGATCGGGCTGTCCTTCGCCAGGGCTCTCGCGATAACCGTTCTCTGTTTCTGTCCGCCTGATAGCTGGCTTCCCTTGTGGCGCACATGCTTGGTCAGACCGACGCGTTCGATCAGTTCCATCGCTCTGCGGCGGCGTTTTGCCGGATCGGGGATCGTCATCAGTGCCAGTTCCACGTTCTGAAGAACCGTAAAACTGTCGATGATGTTGTAATCCTGGAAGATAAACGAGATGTACTTCTCGCGGTACTCCTCCCAGTCCGGCTGAAGATAGTGTGAGGTTGGCTGTTCCTCGATGAACAATTCGCCTTCCTCGTAGGTGTCCATACCGCTCAACACATTTAAGAGTGTTGACTTACCGGAGCCGGAAGCGCCGGTGATGGCAACAAACTCACCCTTCTCAAAGGAAAGGTTCACGCCGCGGATACCCACGGTAACGTTGCCTTCGGACACATAGATCTTACCTATATTTTGCAATCGTAACAGTGCCATGTTATTTCTCCCCCGTTAAATATCATACTTCGCCAAGATCTCGGCAGGCGTTTTCCGCAACAGCCGGGTCAGCGGTATCATGCCGCAGATTATGCATACAATGTACAGAAACGCAAATACGATCGCCGCATACCAGAGCGGATAATAGAACAGATTTTCCGCAAATGCGCTTGCCTTCATAATATAGCGGATCACAATGCTCGCCGACAAAAAGCCCACCATCACGCTGCATGTTACGACGACGCCGGTTTCCACGGCGAAGCGGAACCGCATATTTTTCTTCGTCACTCCGATGGCTCGGTAGATACCGACTTCACGTATCCGGTTGATAATGTTTGATCTCATGATGAAATACATGCAGAGACAAAGGAACACGAGAATCCCGGCGCCGATGATCAGCAGCTTCGCCATCTCCTTACCGTCGCTTCGGATATGTCCGAAGAAACGGTCAGATTTTGTGTACACGGACTTATAAGAACGGTAATAACTTTCATCTTCGGAAAAATCGTACCCCCCGGGTGACTCCAGATTATGAAAAGCCTCCTCCAATTTCTTTGACGTCGCGGCAGGATTACCGGAGTAAACCACATAATACAGCGACGGCATATTTTCACGGTAATGGAACATCGACTGAGAGGTGGCGTAGTCATAAACACCGGGTTCGGTTTCCGGATCCCCTAAAAGATCAGCGGAGTACCGCAACAGAAAGGGATCCAGGATTTTCGTTGTCTTTCCCACAACTCTGCCCCCGTTGATATAATCCTCCTTCGACAAAACAAACGCGATGCTCTGTATGCCGAGAAAGCCATACCTGTATTGTTGCAGCTGTCCGGAATCCGGTTGATAATAGGAATGCAAAGTATTCGGAAGATGGTCGTCCATTTCCCAGATGGCTTTGCGCACTTCCTCGTATGTAGGACTGGGATTGTCCTTAAGGAGCACCTTTACCTCCTTAACCTTCAGCGAAATCCCGTTATAGTAAATGGTTGAACCCACTTTCGGGAGCGGCGGAACCTCCATCTTCCCGTGGGAAATGCCGTTTATGATTTTTTCGGTAACATCCGGTTTATCGTCCGGGTTATCATCAGGGTTCCCATCCGGATCGTCGTCCTCATCAAAATACGGATACGCCTGTACATACCGCCCCGGGCTGTCTTCGAAATACTCATCATCATAGTTAAGATAATCCCAGTATCCGCCGATGATGATCGTGCATTCCCCCTGAGCAACATCGAAATAAGAGTCTCTGTCATAGGTCATATACGGACAATAGTCGCGCATACGCATCTGCATCAGGGTTAATGTTGTATCACAGACATATGCGGCAAGTTCGTCGGAATCCAGGATCCCGACAACCTCCAGATAATTATCCAGTCCGGCTTCTGTAGAATTCATGTAAACGCCGAGGATCATATCGTAATTGTTGACATACCGGTAATTCGTCTTCTGAAACAGAAGCTTCGCGACGCGCTTTGTGATGATGATCTGATCATCCTGCAGCGGAGTTCCGGTACCCGCGATCATCTTCTCTTTACCGATCAGTGATTCCGGCAGGAAGGTCAGCGGAATATCTATCTTGCTTTCCTGATGCAATCCTTCGTCGTAATAACCGCTTGTAACAAACCTGGAAAAGCTGAAATGAGCCGAAGGATCTGTCGGATAATCACCGATAATCCTGCCGAGGCCGTAGTACTCGATCGCTGCATCCGGATCCTTGGAGAGTTCCTCCA
>CADBLW010000024.1 GCA_902795625.1 uncultured Lachnospiraceae bacterium
CCCCTCGAGGGTGATGATCAGGTTCTCATACGTGCCCGCAAAATCAATATCCTTGATCTGGCTTAAGGAGATCGAGGCCTTCTTCGCCTCGGCGTGCACGTAAGCCGCGCACGTCGTGCAGATCAGTATCAGATTCAGCCAGAAATATCCGAAAAACATGCGGCGGATAACCATCCGGTGCAGCTTGCCCGCGATCGAACCGGCTTTCTTCTTCGGCTCTCTCTCCGCCTTTGACTTGTTCTTCGGGGGAACATTTTTCGGCGAATTCCCGCCGGAATTGCCCGGCCCCGTGACCACGGGCGTCTGGCCCTGCCACCCGGCAGGCTCCGCGTTCATCGTCATCGTCCCCCGCAGGGCAGGCACCGTCTCCGGCACCCCGCCCGACCATGTGCCGGAGGGCGCGTTCAACAGCATCTCGCCCGTCACGCCCACGGGCTCCGGTGCGATTGTGTTCTTTCTTCTTCTCATATCCGTACCTCAGTCCCGGACGCATCGGTCCGGGAACAGTCATTCATCTTTGATCACATATCCGACACCGCGGACCGTCTGGATCATGTGAACGCCGAAGCGCTCGTCGATCTTCGACCGCAGATAGCGGATGTACACGTCGATGACGTTGGTCTCACCGACGTAATCGTAGCCGCACACCTTCTGCAGGAGCGTGTCGCGCCCGAGCACGATGTTGCGGTTCGTGAGCAGCAGCGCCAGAAGGTCAAACTCGCGCTTGGACAGCTCGATGGGGGTTCCGTTGTAGGTCGCGGAGTACGCCGCGGGATCGACCGTGAGGTCGTGCCACACAAGCTTGCTGCTGTCTTCCTTCTCCGTCGCACCCTTCTTCTTGAGGGCGACACGGATGCGCGCCAGCAGCTCCTCTATTGCAAACGGTTTCGTCACGTAATCGTCCGCCCCGAGATCCAGGCCGGACACCTTGTCCATCACGGAATCGCGCGCTGTCAGCAGGATCACCGGCACCTCCGATGATCTGCGCAGACGTCTCAGGACCTCAAGTCCGTTCAGTTCCGGCAACATGATGTCGAGAAGCACGATGTCGTAATCCCCGCTCTCCGCCATTGACAGGCCGGTGCGGCCGTCCGCGGCCTTGTCGGTCGCGTACCCCTCGTGTCTGAGCTCCAGCTCGACAAATCTTGCAATCTGCTCCTCGTCTTCCACGATCAGAACTTTCGTCGCCATGTTGCCTCCATTTTCCTCTCCGGAAGGCTCTCGCCCTTCGGAAAATGTTCTTTCGTCAGTTTCAGGCGTCCTGTGCTCACCACCGTGGGACGCCTGTTGCTTTTTTGTATGATCCGGGTGCCCTGTGCTCACCACCGTGGGGTACCCGTTACTTTCTGTTTAATCCGGGCGCCTTGTGCTCACCACCGTGGGGCACCCGCATTTTCCTCTTTATATCGCCGCAGGGGATCAGAACTCGCCGCCCTCACCACCGTTGCCGCCGTTGCCGCCCTCGCCGGGAGCACCTGCAGCACCGTTGCCTGCGTCTGCGCCGTCAGCACCGTCGTTGCCGGTGAAGCTCTTCTTGATGTCGCGAGCTACGCTGTAGCAGCCTTCCGCTGCGGCGTTGCCGACGTTATTTTCCTTGAGGTTCGGACCCGAAAAATGATAGTTGTAATCGAAGAAGAGTCCGACCACCAGAAGTGCGATGATCACCGGGAGTGCCGGGGTGAAGAGCGCGATCACGAAGATCGTCAGCGGAATACGGAAGGTTGTCTCACCGTTCTTGCGGACTTCCATGTAGTTGTTCATGCCCTTCTTGAGGACGTCCAGAAACCAGCGTCCGAAGCGCTTCACCGCCTCGCCGAAGGACTCGCTTGCGTGTCTGTTGTTCTCCGCCTTGGCCGTTCTCTCCGGTCCGGGGATCTCCGTGTAGAACCCGCCGCTGGGAGTTCTCACACGACCGAGCGCCTCGAGGTAGAGCGCTGCGTCGAGGATGTCATCGCCGCATGCGCGGAGCGCGTCATCCGCTTCCTTCTCGCTCACGTTCATTTTCAGGCAAAGCTTCTGAATTTTCTCTGTTCTTTCCATGTTGTACACCTTTCCGCCTTTTATTCGGCTTTCGTTTTTTATTCGGTATGATTTAGATTTCTCCGCGCCACACAAGCGCGTTCTCTTGTTTACGAGCTCATCATACCGCCCGAAGCTTAAATAAAAAGGGGAGAAAGATTAATGTTAGGTTAATTTAGCGATACTTCCGAAATGCCTATACGCGTGCGCACGTTATCATGCGCGCGTAATACGCGTAATATAAGATGAACATTAGATCAACATTCCGGGGAGCCAGATCCCATCA